>NZ_JAWDJI010000069.1:0-660 GCF_032465655.1 Paenibacillus sp. 3LSP
CAATTCTTGCAACGCCGCTTGTAGCCTTTGGCATAACTAAAACAACAGTTTCCTGTTCGCTTCCTCTGACTAGCTGGTTGAATGCAATCCAGATATTCTCATTCCCCGCAGAGGATGGTGCAAATTTTACATTAAAGTCAAAGGAAAAATCTCGCAGGGCTACGTCGAAGTACATAAAATCGCCAGCGTTTTGCATCGTATACTCTGATCCCGATTTTTGGTAGACACCGGACAAATATTCCTGGATATCAGAATCGGTAACTGCCAAAGTCTCTAAGTATGGGCTTGTATAATCAACTCCGACCCGTTTTAGATTTGATACACGGTTTGCATCGATTATATAATGCCCCTTGGAATATCCTCGTTTGCGCGTGGTGTATGCAGCTAGATCAATACCACATTGATACCCGACGCTACCCCAGTTACTATCGAGCGCTAGGGTTGGACGCGGTGCCGTAATCCAACTGATCGTTGGTTTTTTGGTAAAGTTTGTGTTTATATAAGATGTGACTTGATCGATATAGTACATTACCTGCTTGGCACTTGCAATACTTGCATTGTTTTCGCCAAAGGCAATGATCAAGATGTCAGGATTGGTGTCCTTTATATGCTCGATCCATGGCTTTGTAACGCCATTAAACGTCTTATCCTCTTGCCATT
>NZ_JAWDJI010000070.1:0-18245 GCF_032465655.1 Paenibacillus sp. 3LSP
GGCGGGGGCGGTTACGTTATGGATCGTGATTTGGCTGGCTAGAGAGAACGGACGGCTGCCGATTGAAAGTCTGGTTTTGTCCGGCGTCGTGATGCAATCGTTCCTAGGGGCTGTTGTCTCCTTTTTAACGGCAATGTCGAAGAAAACCATTAATGAAATTTACTATTGGACGATGGGCAGTTTAAGCTTGCGCGGATGGTCGTATACGGCCATCCTTTTGCCGTATTTGCTGCTGGGAGCCTTATTCCTTTGGAGCCGGGCTAAACATTTGAACCTGCTGACTTTAGGTGAACGTCAAGCCTCCCATTCCGGGATGGCCGTAGAACGAACCAAACTAGCTGTGTTGCTCGTTGCTACACTGATGACGGCGGCTGCGGTATCCGTGTCAGGGGTAATCGGATTCGTAGGCCTGGTCGTTCCGCATATGATCCGTCTGATCACCGGCCCGGATTATCGGCTGATCATTCCTTTGTCGGCGCTGGGCGGCGGGATATTTATGATGTGGAGCGACTTGGCGGCTCGCTCGCTGCTGGCTCCAACGGAGGTCCCGCTGGGCATCGTCACCGCCTTTGTGGGGGCGCCTTTCTTTGGGTATCTGTTGTATCGGAAGAAGAAACAGAGGGAGGAGGAGCTGCGTTGATCAAGGTGTCTGGGGTTGCCAAGGCGTTTGGCCGGCTGGAGGTGCTTCACGGTGTGGACTGGCAGGTTGGCTCCGGTGAGTTTTGGGGCTTGATTGGACCCAACGGCAGCGGCAAAACAACCTTGCTCAACTTGATCTCCGGCGTGGAGAAGCCGGATGCCGGCGAGATTGCGTTGAGCGGACGACCGCTTTCGTCGTATTCGCGCAAGGAGCTGTCGCGCAAGGTCGCCGTCCTTCAGCAGGACGGGCTTCCGGCTGTGGCTTTTACGGTGCGTGAAGTGGTGGAAATGGGGCGGTTCGCCCATCAGGATTGGCGCGGCAAGGAGATCGGCGGGGCGAAGGCAGGCGAACGCCTCATTGATGGAATTATGGAACGTCTCGACCTGAAGGAGCTGGAGCATCGTCCGCTGAGTGCGCTTAGCGGGGGGCAACGCCAGCGGGTAGCACTTGGGAAGGTGATGGCTCAGCAGCCCGAGCTGGTGCTGCTCGATGAACCAACAACCTATTTGGATTTACGTTACCAGATGCAATTTATGGAGCTGGTGGCCGAATGGCAGCGCGATGCCGGTCTTACCATCGTTTCAGTAATGCATGATTTAAATTTGGCTGCCTTGTTTTGCAGCCATCTCTTAGTGATGAGCGGCGGACAAATTGTGGCACAAGGCGCGCCGGACGGCATTTTGTCACCGGAGCTGGTTGAAACCGTATTTGGAGTTCAGGCCCACCAAGTGGTTCATCCGGATTCGGACGTTCCGCAGCTATTGCTGCGCCGGGTACGTTCAAATGAAGTGTAGAGAATTGGCAATTCATTAAAAAAGGTAAGGGGATTATGGTTATGGCATACAACTCAGTTGAACAACTTACACAAGCGATTACTTCGCTGGATGAGGCTGCGATGAAAGCAGCCCAGGTTCATTTGGACCAGCTGACGAAACCGCCGGGAAGTCTTGGGAAATTGGAAGGATTGGCAGTGAAGCTGGCAGGGATCACGGGGAACGTCCGTCCTGTGTTTGACAAACGGTCGGTGATCGTAATGGCAGCGGATCACGGGGTCTGTGAGGAAGGGGTCAGCGCGTTTCCGGCGGAAGTGACACCCCAGATGGTACATAACTTTTTGGCCGGAGGCGCTGCCGTAAATGTGCTGGCACGTCAAGCTTCAGCCGATGTCGTTTGCGTCGATATCGGGGTAAATGCAGAAATGTCGCACCCTGGGTTGCTGCAACGTAAGCTGCGTTACGGGACAGGAAATATGGCTAAGGGACCGGCGATGAGCCGGGAGGAAGCTGAAGCTGCCATTCGCGTTGGGGCTGAGGTGGTCGCTGATGCAGTGTCTCAAGGCATTCGACTGTTTGTCACAGGGGAGATGGGCATCGGTAATACTACAGCTAGCGCCGCAATTATGAGCAGCCTGACGGGGATCGCACCGCAGCAGAGCGTTGGTCGTGGAACCGGGGTCAACGATGAACGGCTTCGGCACAAAATTTCCGTCGTGGAGCGGGCACTGGAGGTAAACCGTCCAGATGCCAACGATCCGCTGGACGTGCTGGCTAAGGTCGGCGGCCTGGAGATTGCCGGAATGACCGGCGTTATTCTGGGAGCTGCGGCTCATCGCTGTCCCGTCGTGATCGACGGCTTTATTTCTACTGTGTCCGCGCTGCTAGCGGTGCGCCTTGAGCCGAAAGCCGCCGACTATCTCATCGCATCCCACGTCTCCCACGAGCAGGGACATCGTGCGCTTCTGCAGGCGCTAGGCCTGAACCCAATGCTGGAGTTGGACATGCGGCTTGGGGAAGGCACAGGCGGCGTACTGGCGCTTCACCTCGTTGATGCAGCATGCCGGATCGTTGCCGAAATGGCGACGTTCGAAAGCGCGGGTGTCGCGTCCGGTGAAGAAAATGGCGAGGGGATCAAGTGATGAAGATCCTGGTGACCGGCGGAGCCCGCAGCGGCAAAAGCACGTTTGCTGAACGTTGGGTCATGAAACAGGCAACATCCGCGGATTACGTCGCAACGGCGCAAGCTTTTGACGACGAGATGAAAGAACGCATCCGTCTGCATCAGCTCCAGCGGGAGCAAAGCGGGTTCACCTGGACGACGCATGAAGCGCCGCTCGAACTTGCAGAGCTGCTGCATAAGTTGGGTGAACGGCCGGTTGCGAAGGAGAGCACGGCTGCCGAAGTCGCCGGTCCCGTGGTGTTGGTCGACTGCCTGACGTTGTGGTTGTCGAACGTGCTGCTTGGGGCAGGAGAAGGGGCCGATGCTGTGGACGCCGTTATGACGCGGGAAATTGAGCGGTTGATCGCTGCGGTCGAGGCTTTTGTCGGCACTTTGGTGATGGTTACAAACGAGGTTGGCAGCGGAATCGTGCCGGAGTATCCGCTTGGCCGACAATATCGGGATTGGGCCGGGCAGTTGAACCGAAAAATAGCGTCAATCGCGGATCAGGTGTTTCTGGTTACTGCTGGCATTCCCATTGAGTTAAAAAGCAGGGAGTATCGGTTATGACGAAGGGACCCAAACACAAAGCACGCTCCAGGGCGGACAAGCATGGAGCTTGGCAGCCGATACTGGCGGCTTTCCAGTTTCTATCCCGTTTTCCGGTACGGGCTGAGCTGGATTTTACATCAGATTTGCTGCGGCGCAGCATCACCTATTATCCGCTTGTCGGAGCGGCGATTGGCGTGTTTGTCTGGACAGGCGGTTTGATTGCCGACTGGCTGCTTCCTTCGTTCCCGGCTGCGATCCTTTGCCTTTTGATCTGGGTTGGATTGACGGGAGGATTACATCTGGACGGCTGGATGGACACGGCCGATGGACTGCTGAGCTATCGGTCACGAGACCAAATGCTTGACATCATGAAGGACAGCCGGGTAGGCGCCATGGGCGTGTTGGCCTGTGTCCTATTGCTGATGCTGAAAGCCTCGCTACTGACCTCGCTCTTCCAAGGATGTGGAATGCTGGCGTCAGGGCTGGCGATATGGTTGGCACCGCTGTGGAGCCGATGGTTTATGACCCGGGCGATGCACCGCTGGCCGAAGGCCCGGCAAGGCGAAGGACTGGCTGCCCAATTCAACGGCTTCAGCGAACGGGATGTCTGGGGGAGCACCATCATGGCGGTGACACTATCCGTTGTCGTGCTGTTGCTCACTTTGCTCGTGTCGTTGGGGGGGATGGATGAATCGGCTATGCTACGATCATTGCTGTTTATCGGCTTGTCTCCTATTGTTGCCTGGGCGGCGGGAACTTGGGCTGCTCGTCGAATCAATGCCAAGCTCGGCGGTTTGACCGGCGATACCTATGGGGCACTGGGCGAAGGGCTGGAAGCGGTACTGTTGTTGCTTGCGGTGCTGATCTTTTCAAATTGATATTTCAAGGTCAGAGGCGCTTTAGGCGGAAGGGAGACCTTTGGCTTTGGGCGCTTTTGCACCATTATCCCCTTGAATCAGAATCAAGAAGGTTAGAGTTGGGAAGGCGAAATAAGGTACCTAAGAGATAAAGACGGACAGCTGGAAGCGGAGAAACATGTTGGGCAAGCACCACCGGCTGAGTGAAAGGGAAAATGGTGAAAAAGCGTGCGAAAACACCATCGACTGAACGAAAGGGATAATGGTGCAAAAGCGTGCGAAATCACCACCGGCTGAACGAAAGGGATAATGGTGCAAAAGCGTGCGGAATTACCACTCCCCTGAACAAAAGGGATAAAGGTGCAAAAGGGCCTGACGAGACATGATACTACACGTACGGATTGGGAAGGAGGGAACGCGCGATGGGCGAAAAGCATAAGAAGCTTTGGGATCAGGATTGGGTAAAAAGCGAACCAACAGCATCAGGGGCTGTACTCATGGTTCAAGGGACAGCGTCTGACGTGGGGAAGAGTGTGATCGTGACGGCGCTGTGTCGTATTTTTGCGCAGGATGGGCTTCGACCGGCTCCGTTCAAGTCACAAAATATGGCCTTGAACTCGTATGTTACGGCGGACGGTCAAGAGATTGGACGGGCCCAAGGCATTCAGGCAGAGGCTTGCGGCATCACTGCCACCACCGAAATGAACCCGGTACTGATCAAGCCAACTGGGAACATGCACTCGCAGATTGTTGTGCATGGGCGTCCTTACCGTCACCTTAGCGCATCTGATTATCGTGAGGAGTTTCTGCCCCATGCCAAGCCGCTGGTCATGGAAGCGCTCGGTCGGCTCCGCGATAGGCATGGCATTGTGGTGATCGAGGGGGCTGGAAGCCCAGCGGAGATCAACCTGAAGCAACGGGATATCGTTAACATGAACTTGGCCGAATGGGCGGATGCTCCCGTGATTTTGGTGGGGGATATCGACCGTGGCGGGGTGTTTGCCTTTCTTGTTGGTACCCTGGAGCTGCTTGAACCGCACGAACGCGCTCGCGTAAAAGGGTTCATTATCAATAAGTTTCGCGGCGATCTGTCTCTGCTGCAGCCTGGCCTGGATTGGCTGGAGCAGCGGACCGGAATCCCCGTACTTGGAGTTCTCCCCTACCTAAATAATCTGGAGATCGAAGCGGAGGATTCCGTTGTCCTGGATACCTATCCAGCTCGTTCAGCGCCATCCGCAACGCAGGAGCTGGATATCGCCGTTATCCGTTATCCGCATATTTCTAACTTCACGGATTTTGACCCGTTGGCAGCCGAACCGGACGTATCGTTACGTTATGTAAGCAAGCTGTCAGAACTTGGACATCCCGATGTGGTGATTTTGCCGGGGACCAAGGATACGATCAGCGATCTGGAATTTTTGCGCGGGCAAGGGCTGGCAGGGGCAGTTTGCAACCTGATCGATGAGGGGACGCACACCCAGCTGGTCGGAATTTGCGGCGGATATCAAATGCTGGGCGAACAACTGCATGACCCTGAAGGCGTAGAGTCCAATGAACCGAGGTCGGCATTGGGTCTGGGCCTGCTCCCCTTGGCTACAACCTTTCTCCCAGGTAAAAAAACGGTGCGCGTGC
The DNA here is from genome assembly GCF_032465655.1 of Paenibacillus sp. 3LSP. NCBI lineage: Bacteria > Bacillati > Bacillota > Bacilli > Caryophanales > Paenibacillaceae > Paenibacillus > Paenibacillus sp. 3LSP. Next base: position 5,617 of record NZ_JAWDJI010000070.1, read on the forward strand.
ACGGATATACGTGCGAGGACCATCCGATCGCCTTGCATCCTCAGAACCAGGAGCTGCCGATCTCAGGCTATGAGATTCATGCCGGATCAACCCAGCAGTTGCGGGACACTCGACCTTTATTTCTGCTTCGAGTCGATGAGAGGGCGGATCAGCTTGAAGCGCAGACGCATCCGGAAGGTGCAGCCCGCGCTGATGGCAGGGTGTTTGGAACGTATCTGCATGGGGTGTTCCATAATGATGCTTGGCGACGTGCATGGCTGGATGGACTGCGGATGACCAAAGGGCTGGAACCTTTGAACGTCACCTTTGTTTCTTCCTCACGGAAGGAGGAAGCCTTCGATCGGTTAGCGGAGCAGGTTCGCAGGCATTTGCGCATGGATCTCATTTACGACATTATTGGGATCCAAGGTAAGCTTTGACAAATTGGGTAAGGATAAGGTAGGATAAAAGTACGCTTAATTTTCGATGGGTAAAGTCGAAAAGCGGGGGAACCAATCTTTTGGGGCGAATCGTTGCAAGTTTAACGTAGGGAACCATCTTCCCGAGCCCGTCAGCTAACCTCGTTTGCAGTGGATGGGTCATTTTTAATATTATTTCAGTCATCATTTAATGACCCTGTTCTTTGAAGCGGGGTCTTTTTGCGTTCTGCAAGACCTTTGACCCGAGCATTCGGCGGAGTACTCGCATTCACTGCAAGTTTCGAGCTTCTTCTTTACGCATCGTACTAATAAAGGAGGAGAGGATTTATGGCTAGTCCGAAGTACATCACCGATATTGCCAAGGTGAGCCAGTTGTCCGAGCAGGAGCGGCAGGACTTGAAACCGATTACCGACAAATTTGTTTTTCGGGTGAACGACTACTATTTGAGTTTGATCGACTGGAATGATCCGGAGGACCCGATCCGCAAGTTGGTGATCCCCAATACGGGAGAACTGAAGGAATATGGGCGCTGGGACGCTTCTGACGAAGCGGCGAACTACGTGGTGCCTGGCTGCCAGCACAAATATCGAACGACCGCGCTGCTGATTGTGTCCGAGGTTTGCGGCTCCTATTGCCGATACTGCTTCCGTAAACGGTTATTCCGCAACGATGTGAAGGAAGCGATGGCGGATGTCACACCTGGCATTGAGTACATCGCACAGCATCCGGAGATTAATAACGTCCTGTTAACCGGCGGTGACAGCTTGATCTTAGCGACCAGAAAGCTGCGTTCGATTCTCGAGCGGCTAAGAGCTATTGAGCATGTAAAAATCATCCGCCTCGGTTCCAAAATTCCTGTGTTTAATCCTATGCGTATTTATGAAGATCCGGAGTTGCTGGATCTGATTCGGGAGTTCTCCACCGTTGATCAACGGATTTATGTTATGGCGCATATCAATCATCCGCGCGAAATTACCCCTGAGGCCAAAAGAGGGTTCCAGGCGCTGCACGACGCCGGGGCTATCGTGGTCAATCAAACGCCGATTCTCAAAGGCATCAATGATGATGCGGCCGTGCTTGGTGAATTGCTAGATCGCTTATCTTGGGCTGGCGTCACTCCGTACTATTTCTTTATTAATCGTCCCGTAGCCGGAAATGCTGACTTTGTCATCCCATTGAAACGAGCGTATGAGCTAGTAGAGGAAGCGAAAGCCCGTACTTCAGGGCTTGGAAAGCGCGTGCGATTATCGATGAGTCATTCTTCAGGAAAAATCGAAATCCTGGCTATCGAAAACGGGCAGGCCTATCTCAAGTATCATCAGTCCCGGGACGGTGAATACGGCAAGTTTATGATTTTGCCTTGCCCGGATGATGCGACCTGGTTTGACGATTTGCCAGGCAGTGAAGCGTACTGGAAGAAGCCGGAAAAGAAGCTGGATTCGAAGGCGGATACGCAATCGGATCAGACAACAGAAGATGCGGCTTCTGCAAGCCCAGTGACGATTTAAGGGATAAAACAAAACGTACCCTTTCCGTTTCCCCGATCAGGGGAACGTGAAGGGTACGTTTTATTTTTAGAGTCAGATCCGGAATTTTGCAATCGATTCCTGCAACGACAACGCCTGCTCATACAGTGAGCGAACTGTACGCGCGTGCGCTTCCATTTCGTCCAGCTGTTGCTGCGAGTAGCTGCTGATTTGCTCCATGTTCTCCAGCGATTTGGCGGTAATATTGGCCGATTCCTCTACCGATGCGGTGACTTCCTCGGTACCGGCAGATACCTCTTGGGTGGAGGCTGAAACCGATTGAATCGTCAAGTTCACGTTCTGAATCAGCTTCGTTAATTGTTCAAACGCTTGACCCGCTTGCTTCACCCGTTCGGTTCCGGAGACGATTTCCTCGCTGGCCCGCTGCATGGCGTTGACCGAATTTTCCGATTCTTCTCGGATACTGAGCAGGTTCTCGCCGATTTCCTCCATCGCTCGGCGGGACTGTTCAGCCAGCTTACGAACTTCCTCGGCCACGACAGCAAAGCCTTTGCCGTGTTCGCCGGCACGTGCAGCTTCAATCGCCGCGTTCAGCGCCAAAATATTAATTTGCTTCGTAATTTCTGTAATGGTACCTACCACGTTCGAAATGGACTCGGAACGATCATTCAGCGTGCGGATATGCTCCAACGTGCGATTAGCCGCATCTTCGACATGCTGCATTTGCGTAACCGCTGTTTGCGCCAAATGATTTCCGGCGTCAGCCTCCTCTGCAGCTTGTCCAATCCGTTCCGTGACTTCGGCAGACGAAGACGCAATATGCTGTACACCTTGGGAAATTTCTTCCATGGCCCGGGCGTTTTCGGCTGCTGCGGAAGCAATCGTCATGCTGCCCGCTTCGATTTCCTTCGTAGCTGCATTGGAACGGGCAATCAAATCTTCAAACGTTGTCACCGATCGGGATAAGTTCTCAGATCCGTCTACGACCACTTGGGACGTTTGCATCACTGCAGCGAACATGTTTTTGAGCTGAAGCGTCATCGTTTGGAAGCTTCCGGCGAGTTGGGCAATTTCGTCATGTCCTTTCACTTCGATGGTATGACGGAAGTCTCCGCCAGCCATTTGCTCCGTGACCTTCACCAGCTTGCGAATTGGCTTCGTGATTCGCGTACTTGCAAAATACGCTGCGGCCATGCCCACCACAATGACAAGTAAGGTGATGCCGATACAGATGAACAAAATTTGGTCTTTCTTCTTATCGATGAAGGTAGCGTCAAGGCCTACGGCGAGCATGGCTTTACTGCCGGGAATCGCGATAAAAGCCGTTTTGTGCGAGCCGAATTTGTCTGTATACAATTCACTGATTTGTACCCCGCCACCAGCTGCAGCAGTCATGGCCGGTTGGATCTCCAGCTTGTCACCGGGAGCCATCTCCGAGTTCTCATTTGTTGCCAGAACGGTAGCGCCGTCTTCTTGAATATGTAGTAAGTAAGCATTACTTAAGTTGTATTCTTCAGCGCTCTTCGTCAAATACGATTCCACCGAAAAACGGGAGTTATCTTTGCCGCTGAGCAATTGCAGGGATTGGGTCGTATCTAACCGTTTGAAGATGTCTTGAGTACTAGTAAGCAGCACTTTATCGAACTGTGGCAGCACATTCTGCTCGATGATCCCCATAGAGATGTTATAAAAGCTGACACTAAATAAAAGTGAAGATACGACGATAATCGCCGCATAGGTACTCATCAATCTGCGGCTGATGGAGCGATTAATGACATTGAACACGAGAATCCTCTCCGTTTCCCCTTTAAAAATGTGATGTATACGCTTGGCTGTCTCTATTCTTTTTAACCAGCGGTTCATAAGTATCATTTTATAGGAAAAAAGGTCCTTTGAAAACGAAAAAATACTACTTTTTTTGGTTTTCGTAAAAAGTTTCAAAAAAAACGTCTAAATCTATCGGAAAATGGATAAAAAGAGAGCCCTGCGACCCTTTTTTTGCAGATCACCAGAGCTCTTTGAGCAAAAAAGTAACATATCATGTTAGATATTGGTTAATTGTTTTGGATAAGAAGTGAGAACTTCAACGCCGGTTGCGGTGACTAGAACGTCGTCTTCGATACGAACTCCTCCGACGCCAGGCACATAAATGCCAGGTTCAACCGTAAAGACGTGGCCTTCTGCGAGAAGAAAATCGTTCTCCCCATGAACCGATGGGAACTCGTGTACATCGATCCCCAGCCCATGGCCAAGGCGATGGATAAAATAAGGTCCATAGCCGGCAGCTTCAATCACTTCGCGGGCGGCGCGGTCAATGGAGGCGAAGGTGACACCTGGCCGAATGGCGGCAATCGCAGCTTCGTTAGCTGCCAGCACCGTTTCATAAATCCGGACCAGTTCCTCAGATAGCTCGCCCACCGCAAAGGTACGCGTAATGTCGGAGGCGTAGCCATCCGCATAAACGCCGATGTCAAACATCAGCAGGTCGCCGCGCCGGATTTGCCGATCACCGGGGACGCCATGCGGCAGGGCGGTTTTCTCGCCGGACAGCACCATGGAATCGAAGGAAGGTCCGTCTGCACCAAGCTTGCGGATTTGGTACTCGACTTCTGCAACCAGCTCATTTTCGGTTACGCCTTCCTTTACTTTTTTCAGCGATTCGCTGAGCACCTGTTCGATCAGATCTACGGCATGTTTGATTTTTCCAACCTCTTCCGGGCTTTTCCGCACCCGCATGTCCCGAAGCCAAGGTCCAATGTCAACTGATCCGGAGAAGGAGAGCTTCTCCTGCATCCGCTCAAAATTTGCCACCGAGACTTGCTCCTTCTCAAAGCCCAGCGTCCCTAGCGAGCCCCCAAGTCGTTGCTTCAAGATCGCGTAAGGATCATCTGTGTCGCCATGGGTAAGGATCTCCGTTACGTTCGCCGCTTTACGGGCAGCCTCTTCATCCAGTGCAGGGACAACCAAAAAAGGCTCGCTTCCCGCCTGAAGGACGGCGCCGAGGAAGCGTTCATGCGGATTGCTGAGAAAGCCGGTCAGGTAATACACATGCTTCGGATCCGTAATTAGCAGCGTATTGACGCCGGAATCACGCATTTTGCGTTCTAATGCAGTCCATTTATTATTCATTTGGCAAAAAACTTCCTTTCGTTCAGTCTCTTGTTCCATTATAGGCCAAAGCAGGGAGGAACGATAGTTAGAGTCGTTGCGCCGGGCGGGCAGGGGTGAGACGGATGACTTTTTTAGGCAAAAGGTTTACTTTTTAAATATTTTCAATAAAATAGGAAGAGATAATCCTATTCAAATTTGAATATAAACAAAGGAGAGAAGATTTTGGCTACCGCAACGAAAAAATCGACCCGGCTCATCTTGTTCGGATTGATGCTGGGGATTCTGATGTCGGCGATGGACAACACGATCGTAACAACGGCGATGGGAACGATCGTTGCTGATTTAGGTGGGATGGAGCAGTTCGTTTGGGTGACTTCGGCCTATATGGTGACGGTGATGGCAGGGACGCCGATTTTTGGCAAGCTGTCAGATATGTATGGCCGGAAACGCTTCTTCTTATTTGGCATCGCCATGTTCTTGCTTGGCTCTGTGTTATGCGGGCTCGCCGGAAGCATCGTGCAGTTGAGTATATTCCGGGCGATCCAGGGGATCGGCGGGGGAGCGCTGATGCCGATTGCGTTTACGATCATTTACGATATCTTCCCGGTGGAGCAACGCGGGAAAATGACCGGGCTAATGGGTGCCGTGTTTGGCACGTCGAGTATTTTTGGCCCGTTGCTGGGTGCATTTATCACGGACTCGCTGAGTTGGCATTGGGTTTTCTATATTAATGTACCGATCGGCATCGTGTCTTTGGTGTTGATTATCCTCTACTACAAGGAGTCGCTGACGCATGCGAAGCAGCAGATCGACTGGGGCGGGGCGTTTACCTTGGTTGGCGCCGTGGTGTGTCTGATGTTTGCCTTGGAACTGGGCGGCGAGAAATATGCATGGAATTCTGCCGTGATTTTGGGATTGTTTGCGGGTTTTGCCGTGCTGTTTGTCGCGTTCCTGCTGTACGAAACGAAAGCGCAAGAGCCGATCATTTCATTTGAAATGTTCAAAAACCGGCTTTACGCGACAAGTTGTTTGTTGGCGTTATTTTACGGGAGTGTATTTATCGTTGCGACGGTATATATTCCAATCTTCGTGCAGGGCGTCTATGGCGGCTCAGCGACCAATTCCGGCATTATTCTGATGCCCATGATGATCGGCTCGGTGGTTGGCAGTATGCTGGGCGGGATGCTCGCTTCCCGGATCCCCTATCGCACGGTGATGGGCTTGTCGGTGATTTGCTTCGTTGGCGGTATTTTTGCGCTTAGTACGTTAACGAATGATTCGTCTCGCTTGTTGCTTACGCTTTACAGCATCTTGACCGGATTTGGCGTTGGCTTCTCCTTCTCGGTGCTCAGCATGGCATCTGTGCATCACTTTGACATGCGGCAGCGCGGAGCGGCGACCTCAACCAACTCGTTCCTTCGATCGTTAGGGATGACGCTGGGGATTACGATCTTTGGCATCGTGCAGCGCAACCTGATGTCGGGGGCGATGGCCGATGCATTTGCTGGAATGGGACAAGGCGGCGGGAACTTCGGCGATACTCAGGAAGCATTAAGCCCGGAGAAAAGAGCGCTGATTCCGCCTGAGATTTTGGACAAGATTACAGAGGCGTTGTCCACTTCAATTGCCCATACGTTTATGTGGGCCCTCGTTCCTACCGTTGGCGCCGTGCTCGTCGTACTCGCCATGCCGAAGGACCGGATCGAGCGCAAGGCGTTAAAGCCGTCGGAACAGCGGGGGTAATCGGGAATGAAAGGTGTAGCGATCCGTCTTTGTATTTTGGGTTTGCTGCTTGAGGAGGATCAGCATCCTTATGAGATGCTCATCCGCATCCGGGATCGGTTCCTCGATCAGCACGGCAATTTCAAAATCGGCTCGCTGTATTACGCCGTCGACCAGTTGGCCAAATCGGGAGATATTGAGGCAGTGGAAACGATTTACGGCGAGGGACGTCCGGACAAGACGGTCTACCGGATCACGGACAAGGGCCGGGAGTATTTTCAGAAACTGCTGATCGAACGGTTCCAGGAGGAAGTGTCCGCCTATCATCCGCTGCATGTTGCTTTGGCATTTGCCAGACATGGGGATCGGGAGAAGCTGATCGCCATGCTGCAAGACCGAATTCGTAATGCGGAGCATGAGGTCAATTTGAGCTACCAGGTTTACGAAGAACATCGGGGGATCGTGCCAAGGAGCGTACTGCACTTGATGGTGGGACGTTACGAGCATGCCCGGACAGAGCTTAATTGGCTGCGGCGGCTGCTCAAAGACGCTGAAGCCGGACAACTAGGGAACCGCGAGCCGGTTGATTTACTCAACGAAGAGGAATAAAAAGAAACTCCCCGGGTACCGTGCGCGGCTTGCGCTGACGGTATCCGGGGAGTTTTTTTATGCATCCGGTCGCAATTCTTTGACCAAGCTTGGCGGTGTTCGGCCTTCGAGGGCAGCCACCAGGTTTTCTGCGGCTCGCATCGCCATTTGCCGGCGAGTTTGGTCCGTCGCTGAGCCGATATGCGGCAAGGTTACTACGTTCGGCAGCTTCAACAGTGGATGGTCCGGATCGATCGGTTCCTTCTCGAACACATCCAATCCTGCGCCGTAGATTTGGCGGTTCTGCAAGGCGGCGGTCAGCGCTTGCTCATCAACGGTAGCCCCTCTGCTGGCGTTGACGAACACGGCGGTCGGTTTCATCAAAGCAAATTCCCGAGCGCCAATCAGCTTGCGCGTTTCCGGTGTGAGCGGCGTGATTAGCACGATAAAATCCGCTTCCTTCAGCAGCTCATCCAAGGTGCAATAGGTCGCACCCAGTCTAGTTTCGGCCTCCGGTTTCCGGCTGCGGTTGTGATACAACACCTGCATTCCAAAGCCGAATTGCCCGCGGTGGGCCACGGCTTCGCCAATTTCGCCCATTCCGATGATGCCAAGCTTCTTATGGTGGACGTCAAGGCCAAACAAGTTTTGACCATCCCCGCGTTTCCATTTCCCTGCTTTCACATATCGATCCAGTTCCGATACGCGGCGGGCGACGTCCAGCATCAAGGCGAAAATCAAGTCGGCGACGGTGTCATTCAGAACGGCGGAGGTGTTGGTCCCCAGCACGCCGCGGGCTTTCATTGCTTCGAGATCAAAGTTGTTGTAGCCAACGCTGATATTGCTGACAACTTTTAATTTGGGAGCATGATCCAACAGCTCCTGATTGATGCTGCGGTCCGCGGTCAACAATCCCTCGACATCGCTTAAGCTGGCGAGAAGCTGGGCGCGAGTGATCGGTTCGTCACCTTCCCACTTGCTGATTTCACAATGCTCGGCCAGATAATGCTCGACTTCCGGGGGGATCGGGCGGGAGATAAACACTTTTGGTTTCATGAGGTTCTCCTCTCTCAGGGGATAACTCCGTTGTTACGCACACCACGTAAACAAAGGATTAGCGATTATCGACTTTCTCCGGGTACATGTCATGATTCAACAGGCGATGTTCCGCCATCGCTTCGTACTTGGTGCCGGGACGACCATAGTTGCAGTAAGGATCGATGGAGATGCCGCCGCGCGGCGTAAATTTGCCCCAAACTTCGATGTACTTCGGATCCATGAGCTTGATCAAATCGTTCATGATGATGTTCACACAGTCCTCATGGAAATCGCCATGGTTGCGGAAGCTGAACAGGTAGAGCTTGAGCGACTTGCTTTCTACCATTTTGATATCGGGAATATAGCTGATGTATATGGTGGCGAAGTCAGGCTGTCCCGTGATCGGACAAAGGCTGGTAAACTCCGGGCAGTTGAATTTTACAAAATAATCACGGTACGGATGTTTATTGTCAAAGGTCTCTAATACCTCAGGCGCGTAGTCAAAAGGATATTTGACGCCCTGGTTGCCCAGCAGGGTTACGTTTTGCATTTCTTCGGGTTTTCTTCCGGCCATATGAAGCCCTCCTTATAGATATATTCATTAAAGCAATCTAGCGGACCGTACAGCCCTTATTTGCCTTTTTTCCGGACATTTCCTGTTGTAACGGACTCCAGCGACCTTATTTGGCTTTTATCGCAGCCGATGTGCTGTTTTACATCAAAATAAGGTCTACTGAGTCCGGTAGATTTGGAAAGCTCCCTCGGAGCCTCAAATAACGTCTCTGGTGTCCGTTAGCCGCGGGGTGGAGGTCTCGGCTGCATTCAAGATTCGATGCCGAACCAGCCTCCTCGAATCCGCCTCGTGATCGAAAGCCGATTGATGAACTGCCGTTTCAATGAAGGTTCAAAAATCGGGTTTGGAGCACCGAGAAGGTTGGATGAAGCTAGAGACTGAGTAGCGGAGCATAGCTAGGAGCTATGTGAGCAACGGAAGGCTCGGCTGAATTCAAGATTCGACGTCGAACCTGCACCCTCGAATTCGCCTCGTGATCGAAAGCCGATTTTTGAACTTCCGCTACACGCCGCGTTTGTTGCCCCAGACGAGGGCGTGGAGCTGCGGCAGCACCCGGACATTGTTCAGGTCCGGCGTGGCCATTACCTTGTCGATGAGCGCTTCGTAGCGGCGCAGCAGGTCGGACGCATGCTCCTGGATGTCCATCCGCTTCACGTCCGGGTTCCCTACCTGCACGTACATCGGCACGTTGGGGTAGCGAGTGTGCACCCGCTTGGCGTAAGCCAGATCGTCATCGTCAAACACGACGACCTTCAAGCTGACGGCGAGCGGGTGAGGCCGGGCAGCCAGCCTAGCGACGATATCGTCCAGCACGTCCCAGTTGGTGTCCATGCCCGAGCTTGGCGGCTTCGGCGACAGGGTCACCTGGTCGACCTCGGCCAGCCAATCCTGCCAACGCGAGCCTTGCGTCTCGACTGCGACGGTGATGCCTTCGGCGTGAAGCAGCTCCACCAAGCTGGCCAGCTGCGGCAGGAGGGCGGGGTTGCCGCCGGACAAGGTGACGTGGGAGAAACGGTCGCCGCCGATGTCGCGCAGCTCGCCAAGGATTTCCGCCGGGGTCAGGCGGCGGATCATCTCCTTCGCGCTGCCGTCCCAGGTGAAGGCGGAGTCGCACCAAGAGCAGCGATAATCGCAGCCGGCGGTGCGGACGAACATCGTCTTCTGTCCGATCACCATACCCTCGCCTTGTACGGTGGGGCCAAAGATCTCCATGACGGGGATCGGCAGCTCGCGGTGCTCTTGTGTGGTCGCTTCCTTACTCATCCTGCATCCACTCCCGTCTCGCTTCCGCATAGCTGGTTGGCGTCTCATAGAGGCGGACGAACTCCGTCCGGGCCTCCAGCACCGGATTGCGATAAGCTTCCGATTGCAGCGCCTCCTCCATCTTCTCGAACAGCCACACCACCATATTTTCGGCGGTGGTATTCATCGGCGGCAGCGTTTCATTAATGTAACGATGGTCCAGATAAGCTTCAATTTCGTTCTTCCAAATCTCCTTGATCGTGCCAAAATCAACGGTCATGCCGATCTCATCCGGCCGGCCGCTGATGCCAAACACCACTTTGTACGTGTGGCCGTGCAGGTTTTTGCATTTGCCGTCATACGCATGCAGGTGGTGCGCGGCATCAAAAGTGAATTCCTTGCTCACCAGCACCCGGCGGCGGTGGTAACGTAGCTGGTCCCGGCGGATGTCCTGGTCCAGCTTCTGCAGCGCTTCAACGATGCGAAATTCCCCCGGTGTCCGGTTCATCGTGAATTCGCCTCCTGGCGTTCCAGCAAGTATTTGTCCAGTCCAGCTTTTCTCAGCTTGCAGGCCGGGCATTCGCCGCAGCCATCGCCGATGATACCGTTGTAGCAGGTAAGCGTCCGTTCGCGCACGAAATCAAAGGCTCCAAGCTCATCGGCTAGCTTCCAGGTCTCTGCTTTGTCGATCCACATGAGCGGCGTATGGATCACAAACTCGTAATCCATCGCCAAATTCAAAGTCACGTTCAGCGATTTCACAAACACGTCGCGGCAGTCGGGATAACCGCTGAAGTCGGTCTCGCAGACGCCGGTGACGATATGCTTGGCACCTACGCCTTTGGCGAGTACGGCAGCAAAGCTGAGGAAGAGATGGTTGCGGCCGTCCACAAACGTGCTTGGCAGCTCCCCCTCCTGATGCTCGATCGCAATGTCGCTGCGCGTCAAAGCGTTGGCCGTTAATTGGCCAAGCAGGCTCATGTCTAACACGGTATGCTTGATGCCAAGCTCGGCGGTAATCGATTTCGCGCATTCGATCTCCAGCTTATGGCGTTGGCCATAATCAAACGTCACGGCCTCAACCTCGCCGAATTGCTGGATCGCCCAGAACAGACAGGTTGTGCTGTCTTGACCGCCGCTGAACACAACAACCGCTTTTTCCTTTTTAAGCATAAAAAAACCCTCCGTCTTCTTTAATAGTGAAGCAGGAATCCTTCGTTCCCGGCCCATTGTGATAGAAGAAAGAGAGTTCTTGAACTGGTCACAAAAAAACAAGCCCATTTCGACCGGCAGGGTGTCCTTGGCGCTGCGACTCCGTTGCCGTACAGCAAACGGGCATGCGAGCGCGAAGAACCCGCCGAATCAAGGCAGGGCATTTATAGTTTTTTATAGAGGGAGTTCTCGAACCTCTCCCGTGTATTCCCGTAGGAATAAGCACGGATTTCTTCTTCAATTTCGTTATGCACTGGGGAGCGGGCCCCCAGGCACAAACCCCATTATAACATATTTTGCGCAGAGGGGAAGTGAAGGCGCGATCACTCAGTTAAAATGTTACTAAGGAGGCATCGGTTCACTCACATCGAAATGTTACCGAAGGGATGTGTGTTGAAATTGAGCATGAAAACACGACGTGAAGTGATCCGTACCTTGGCTGATCAATACATGAGAGCGAAATCGCGAAATGAAAAATCTGTAATCCTTGATAATGCCGTGAAGGTGCTGGGTTGCCAACCCGTAACGTCTGCCTCCACTGGGTAACAAAATTACGTGAGTGAACCACTATCCTTCGGTAACATTTTTAAATGAGTTGACACGGAAGGGAGGGTCGGGTGTACTATTTTTAATGAAATTGAGCTAATTTGGTTCACAAACGAGCGAAACTCACCGATAGCGGTTTGCAGCCTGTCTTTTGATGGCCTGAATGGCGCCCATATGAAGTCCTTCATGGAAGATCGTTCTCACAAGTACCTGCTCAAGGGTATGCATCCCCATATCCGTTGGCGGATACTCCTCCTCCAGCCGATCCCGGTACTGCTGCTCTATGAAGCGAGGCTGCTCCTGAAGCAGTGATATCAATTCTGACAATGACGGGGTTTCGTCCGTAAAATGCGATGGGTTCGTTCCGTAACCGAACCATTGATTAAAGCTCATCGGGACCGGCATATCCTCTTTCGTAAGCACGCGTATCCATAAATACTGATCCAGAACCACATGCCCCAGATTCCATCTGATATTGTTGTTGAAACCATCCGGTACAATGTCAGCCTCGTCTTCCGACACGTCTTCAACCACCTTCAACAGCTCTCTGCGGTATGTATGCAGCTGCTCAAACAATACCTCATGTCTTCTTTCCATCGAAATACCTCCCAGATTCTGATATCTTAATATGAGTGTTTTGCATAATTCCGTTTCAGAGAAGAAGCGATAGCATATTCACTGTCGTTAAG
>NZ_JAWDJI010000071.1:0-310 GCF_032465655.1 Paenibacillus sp. 3LSP
CGCGCTCAATGACGGGCATCGCCTCCTGGTAAGCTAATGGCCGATTACGTTTCGATTTCGCTGGTGTCAGCGCAGGAGGGTTCGTGAGAGCGCGGATAGCATGCTTCCGATGGCAACCCAGCACCTTCACGGCGTTGTCAAGGATTGCAGATTTCTCATTTCGCGATTTCGCTCTCATGTATTGATCAGCCAAGGTACGGATTACTTCACGTCGTGTTTTCATGCTCAGTTTCAAAACACATCCCTTCGGTAACATTTCGATGTGAGTGAACCGATGCCTCTTTAGTAACATTTTAACTGAGTGATCGCG
>NZ_JAWDJI010000072.1:0-62693 GCF_032465655.1 Paenibacillus sp. 3LSP
ATCTCCACTCCCTTGTATTTGCACAGACGCTTAAATATTTCGATCAAATCTCTCCTCACTTGATTATAGATCTCTTTCCGTCTATACTTCGGGGTGAACACGATATGGTATTTGCACATCCACTTCGTGTGAGCTAAACTATAGCTCTTGTTTGCCATCTAAGACCATTCCTTTCTTGAATTGAGCCTGAACATCTCAATTTTTTGGGAATGGTCTTGTTGGTCAAACCTTCGTTCCTCCACCCGCATAGCGGGTGGTTTTTTGTTTCGCACGCTTCGCGAGCTCAACTGGCTAAAGCCATAAAACGGAAGAAGCCACCCCTGGTACGGGGTGGCTTCTTCATATCTATATCAATTAAAGAAGAGGGAGTATCTAAAGAATAGCACCCGTATCTTAAAGGAACATTACAGAAACCTGAAGATCAGCTTAAAATTAATTATCAATTGAACTCCGTTTACCGATATAATTCCCAGGAGGTGACAAAATGGATATTGCAGCATTGTCTACGGCCATGAGCCAAAGCGCGCTTTCCCAAGCCGTAAGCATCCGTGTGTTAAGTATGGCTAAGGATCAGGCTGAAATTCAAGGTCAAAATCTCGTACAAATGATGTCCCAAAGCCAGCATCCGACGCTTGGCAAGCACCTAGATCTGAAAGTATAACCTATCAACGGTTCCATAAGCCTTGTTTGCCCAGGGCAGGAATCGGCTCTCTGAGCCGGCGTAATTCCGTTAGTTCCCAAGCGTATCGTCCCAGCGCATAATCGCCAAATCGGTATTCTTGCCCTGCGGCTTCCAAGCGTCGCTCCCCTGCCTCCAACCATGCGGTTCGCCCGTCGTTTTGCACGACAGGGAGGCAGTCATTCAGCCGACAAACCGCTACGATTGCACCCATCGGCAATTGATCAACAGATCGATATCCGTGCTCCGCTAAGAGAGATCGAATCGGCTCCGTCTCACAAGCCTTCCGATCCACTTGCTTGCCAGCGTGAATGCCAAGCTCCCCGCGGTAATTCGTTCTCCAGCTTCTCGTTTCCAACCGTTTAGCCCCAATCGCAATCAATGTTGCCCATGGCTGTCGTATCGTGATGCAGCGCATTAAATCCCCCATTTTCGTTCTATGATCCTCTGTCAAATCCTATCATCTTCAAGTGAAGTCCGGCTTTACTCGCTTTACCTCTGCCTTGAGCTCAACCATCATGCCCTCGGCCGCTTCTTCTCCTGCCTTGATGCAATCAGCCATTTTGGAGAAATCAAACGCAGACACATGCCCCACATCCGGTCGGATGACGATATCCGCCAGCCGCAGGCTGGTATGCTTCCGTTCAGCGGTCATCAAACTGTAGGAGCGATACACGACCTCAATCATATTGCGGGGCGGCTTCTTCTCATGCTCGCGCGTCACATCCACCGCAATAATCAGCCCTACGTCCTTCCGCTTCAGTTCCTGTACGGGCAAATTGTTAAGCACCCCGCCGTCAACCAACACTTGTTCCTCTCGTACCAGTGGCGCAAATACCCCTGGGAACGCCGTCGTTGCCCGCAGTGCCGTCCCTAAATCGCCCTTATCCAAAATCACCTGCTTGCCTTGCATCAAATCCACAGCAACCGCCTTAAATCGAATGGGGAAATCCTCGATCTTTAGCCCATCCTTCCCATGTTGTCGCAAAAGATCGTTGACGGTTTGGTAGATTTTGTTCCCGCCGATTAGCCCGCGTTGGCGAATGCCTAGATCCATCAGCCGGTATTTGGGCGTGTGATATAACAAATCCTCGATGTCCTTTGCAGGAATACCTGCCGCATACAGGCCTCCGATCGCACCGCCCATGCTCGTGCCAACGATCGCGTCCACCGGGATTCCATGCCGTTCGAACGTCTTCAACACGCCCAGATGAGCGAGTCCCCGCACGGCTCCGCCGCCTAACACCAAACCCACTTGTTCCATGGATGATCTCCCCGCTTGTCGTCGTTTTACTAAAAATACATATTCTTTAGCATAGGCGGAAGTTCCTTCCGGTTAAACACGACAGCCCCGAATCGATAAAGGCATCGACCCGAGGCTGAACGAAAACCTGCTTCAACTGAAGTAATTATTGAAAGGCTGAATAAGGAATAACAAATTCCGGCATTCCCGCCGCATAAGGTGTATATTCATATTGCGTAAAGTAAACAACCACCCCGTTCCGGTTCAGGAAAAAGTCGCGATCCGCTTCAATCGTTTCAAACGGGGTAATTAGTTCCAGCTTGCGTTCTTTGATTTGCTCCTTAATCTTGCTGTTTATGATCGATACATAATTCGCGTTGTTTGCGACTTCTTTCAAGGTCAGCACATTGCCAGTCGAGAGATCGAAGGTGTACGGTACACGGGAAGTCACACCATGCGCCCCGCCAAAGTCCACATAGTAATCGACATAAAGGCTCAGACGACCTTTCTCGTTATAAGTCACCGTAAAGCGGCCATCCACGCTGAGCTGACGGTTTGATGCGCTCGAGTTCGGGTCGAGCGTTTGATCATTTTCTTTTACAGCAAGACCAACTTCCTTCGCCGCCGCAGCAACATGCTGATCCGCCTCTTTTTTAAGGAAGGCATTGATTTTCTCTTGAGCGCCGCTGTCAGCCAGTCCGGAAAGGACCGGATAGTACACCCGCAGCGCCTTCCCGTTCCCCTCTGCTGCAATCGCCTTCGCGCTAATCTTCACCTCGTTCTCTTGAATGCCTTGAAGGGCAATTAACTTCGTAGCAGAATCATAACCAACTACATATCCCATTTGTTCAAGAATAAAACGCAGCGGCAAATAGGTCGTGTTATCTTGAACCACAAGCTGCGGTCCCCATAGGAGCTGGTCGTTTAGTTTAAAAGAAGAAGCCTTTAAATTGATCTCCAGCAATCGATTCTTGCCGGTCACCTTCGCCACCTGGGCAGCTTTATCGAAATCGATGCCCAGCCCAAGACCATTGCTCAAATCCCGCAGGGCGATATACGTAGTGCCGTCCAGATTGATGGTTTTGATCGTGGTTTGGACTCCAGCAATGCTAAAATTCTGAGGAGACACTGTATATTTGGCTTTCGTTGCAGCTTCCGCCGACTGAGCCGGGAACGACACGGCCAAAGGGGCAGCTAGAATGGCAGCAGCTAACGTGAAGTTCATCCATGTGGTGCGTTTGCGTTGATTCATGGTTCAAGATCCTTTCTGGTGTGGGTTGTATTTCTTTTCTTCGAACTTGATAACACTGGAATAAACGAAGCAGAAGTTGGAAAAGTTGCGTCTGAGTTGTGAGATATAGCAGAAAGAAGTTTGCGAGATGTAAAAGTGCATTTTGAACTTTAGCCATATCGCGCCTGTTGGTCACCTTGAGATGTAAAAGTGCAGCTCAATTCAGTCCAATCGTGCTTAAGGTCACCTTGAGACGTAAAAATGCAGTTCATTTCAGTCCAATCGTGCTAGGATCTCTTTGAGATGTAAAAGTACAGTTCATAACTACCAAAATGCGCATTTTGACCTCCTTAAGCTGTAAAAGTGCAGTCAAAAACTTGCTAAACACCCGGAAATTGCTCAAATACGCCAAAATGAACTGTACTTTTACATTTAAGTCGCCTGAAAACCCGCTTTTGAGGAAAATGAACTGCACTTTTGCATTTAGGTGAACGAAATAAGCGACTTTAGTGACTTTAGTGGCTTTAGCGAGCTAAACGACATAAGTAACATCAGCGACTTTAGCGATTAGCGACATTGGAGGCAAATAGTGACACTAGCGTCATTAGCAATGAGCAGCGTACTTCAAGTGTGACTGGCAGGCCCGCAGGCAAATCGATTACAATGATTACATCCAAATACGTCTTGCGAAACGAGTCCGAAGAACTTGAATAGCACAAATAGATCCTTACGATGGAGGTCTCCTTATGTGCGGCCGCTTTACGATTACACTTCCTCTGGACGAGCTGATTGTCCGGTATCTCATCATGGAAAATCGGCTGGCGAAATTCGCCCCAAACTATAATGTAGCCCCGATGCAGTTCATCCCCTCCATTATTGAAGGCAAGCAGGGCAACCGGCTGGGTGAGCTGCGCTGGGGCCTGGTGCCGTCCTGGGCGAAGGAGGACAAGATCGGTGCCAGCATGATCAACGCCCGCGCTGAGTCGCTTCCAGACAAACCGGCGTTTCGAAAGCTGCTGACGACCCGGCGCTGCCTCATCCCTGCCGACGGATTCTACGAATGGCAGCAGCGGGCCGGAGGCAAGCAGCCGTATCGGATCGTCATGAAAGACGGGAGCCCCTTCGCCTTCGCCGGTCTGTATGACATTTGGACCGGTCCGCAAGGCAACAAGCTGGCGACCTGCACGATCATCACCACAGAGCCCAACTCGCTGATGGCCGAGATTCATAGCCGGATGCCCGTGATCCTGCGACCTGAACACGAAGCCGAATGGCTTGCCCGGGACAACACGGATACGGACTCGCTGCTAAAGCTGCTGCAACCTTACGATGCCGCGAAAATGCGGGCGTACCCGGTCTCGTCTGCCGTCGGGAACGTGCGCAACAATACAAAGGAATTGTTGGAGGAAGCGAAATAGTTCTAAAAAAAAGGCTCCGCCTTTATGCACAAGCAAGGAATCACCCTGCTGCCATAAAGTCGAAGCCTTTCCTATTACGTCTCAATGCTCGCCCACAATCCTCCGCCCGGCAGCGGACAATGCCGTTCCTTGAGCCAGGCGATTACCGGAATGATACAACCGCAGACTGTGCAAGTCATCCCGTCCATCAGCTTCGGACACGCTTCGCATGCGCGAAGTCTGTCCTGATACTGCACCTCACTCACCCTGCGTTCGGGCGCAAACGCCGTCGTTTTCAGCAAACGTTGGATCTGCTCCTCCGTCACCCGGTAATCGTCCCGGCACGCTTTGCATGAGGTATCCGCCATGTAACGTTATCCCCTCGCAGCCAATTTCAGCGTCGTCACCGATTTCGCCGGCAAATCAACCGTCAGCTTACCGCCATCCAGTTTAAATGCTTCAAACGGCTGCGGCTTCACGACTTCAGGCTGCGCAAACGTATTATGGGCGTCAATCGAATCGCCGGTTAATGTGGTGCCAGTCACCGCCAAGCTGTTGCCGGCCAAGCCCCGGATGTCGATCGTCACCTGTGTATTCGCATGAGGCTGCAGGTTACAGAAGCTGAGATGGATTTTGCCTTCTGCATCCCGCGATGCGGTAGCCGTCACCGCCGGAATTTCGCTGTCTTCCAGCTTGTAGCTGCCTGTTTCCAGCGACAGATCCAGCAGCTCAGCGTCCTGGTGAACCTTATACATATCGAACACATGGTACGTTGGCGTCAAGATCATTTTCTCGCCTTCCGTGAGGATGACGGCCTGAAGCACGTTGACGGTTTGAGCGATGTTCGCCATCCGTACGCGCTCGTTATGTTTGTGGAAGATGTTCAGTGTAAGTCCGGCGACAAGCGCATCGCGCATCGTATTTTGCTGATACAAAAATCCAGGATTGGTCCCCGGCTCCACGTTGTACCAGGTTCCCCATTCATCCACAATCAAACCGACTCGGCCCTCCGGATCGTATTTATCCATGATCGTGCGGTGACGAGTGATGAGCTCATCCATGCGAAGGGCTTTTCGCAACGTGGCAAACCAGGCAGACTCGTCGAACCCGGTCGCCGCCCCTTTATCCTGCCAATTATCGTTGGGCAGCGTATAGTAGTGCAGCGTGATGGAGTCCATAAACCGTCCGGCTTCCCGCATCAACACATCCATCCAATTATAGTCGTCCGAATTTGGACCACAGGCGATCCGGTGAATTCGATTATCCCCATAGTTACGGACGTACGTCTGATACCGGCGATACTCGTCAGCATAATATTCCGGGCGCATGTTGCCGCCGCAGCCCCAGTTCTCATTGCCAACGCCGAAGTAGGTCACCTTCCAAGGCTCCTTGCGTCCGTTTTGCGCCCGCAGCTCAGCCATCGGCGATACGCCGTCAAAAGTCAGATATTCCACCCACTCCGACATTTCCTGAACGGTTCCGCTGCCCAGGTTGCCGTTAATGTAAGGCTCGCAGCCCAGCTGCCGGCAAAGCTCCATAAACTCGTGGGTCCCGAAATGGTTATTTTCCACCACGCCGCCCCAATGGGTATTGACCATCCGCTTACGGGCTTCCTTCGGCCCGATGCCGTCCTTCCAATGATATTCATCGGCAAAACAGCCGCCCGGCCAGCGCAGCACCGGAATTCGAATTTGTTTAAGCGCTTTCACAACATCGTTGCGAATGCCATTGGTATTTGGAATCGGGGAATCCTCTCCAACCCAAAATCCCTCGTAAATACAGCGACCTAAATGCTCAGAGAAATGACCGTAAATATTGCGATTAATCGTTCCTTTGCCGGAATCGGCATTTAACACTCCATGCAGTGGCATCTGTCATTTCACTCCTTATTTAATATAAATATTAATTAAATAACTACTTACTTAATATTATAGGCAAACGACCATAACCCCGTCAATTATTCTACCAAATTTTACAACTACATGGAAGATGCTTGTCAAACAATACATTTCTCGTTAATATAATGATTAACTAAAATTCGGGTGAGGTGAAGGCATCTTGAAGCTTGATTTATCTGAACAATCGCTGCCCGTGTATGAGGCACTGGCAAGTCCAGTTCGTCTGCATATTCTGCGTCTGTTAGCCAACCGCCCGATGAACATTAAGGAGTTAGCCGCAGCCGTAGGGCTATCCAGCGCGATTATGACCATGCATGTGCGCAAGCTGTCAGAATGCGGTCTCGTCGCCACCCATATGGCGCCTGGCAAGAGCGGTTTGCAGAAGATTTGTTCACTCGCTGTCTCCGGCGCAGAAATTCAGTTTCCTGCCCAAACGGCAGTCGAGCGCAAAAGCCACCGGGTTGAAATCCCGGTTGGCCATTACTCCGATTTTCACATCGAGCCAACCTGCGGCATTGCAACAACTGACAAAATCATCGGCAGCTTTGACGATCCTCGGTATTTCTGGGACCCGGAGCGGATTCATGCTGCGATTCTCTGGTTTGGCACGGGGTATATCGAATACAAAACCCCTAATTACTTGCTGTCTTCCCAGAAGCCCGAGGAGCTGGTCTTTACGATGGAAATCGCGTCCGAAGCTCCCGGAACCAAGGACGATTATCCTTCGGATATTACGTTTACCTTGAATGGCAAGGTTTTGGGCATCTGGACGAGCCCTGGCGATTACGGAGAGCTGCCTGGAAAATATACCCCTGAGTGGTGGCCAAGACAGGCGAATCAATATGGCCTGCTGAAACGTCTACGAATTACGTTGGACGGGACGTATATGGACGGCTTGAAGATGTCCGACGTCACCCTTCACGACATTGACATTCGGCAGAAGCAATGGACGCTGCGTCTATCCGTGGAGCCGGACGCCCGTTATCCAGGCGGTTTGACGTTATTCGGCAAGGGCTTCGGGAACTATGGTGAGCATCCAAGCGCGGAAGTGTTTTATGTGGAATAACATCATATCCCATATATCCCCCTCATGGATGTTGATGCTCCGGCAGCTCGTTATCCACCCGCCGGAGCATCACATTATTCGCCCTTCGCCTTATTGCCGAAATACGTAAGTTCGCCCTGCCTCCCCTGCAAATGTCACAGGTTCAAGACCAGGGGCAACCAAACGACATGTCCCTGTTACAGAACACGTGACCTGTGCTTCCGTCACTTTGCCCGCTGCCCAAGTGAAATCAACTGTAAATCCTCCCCGGGCCCGAAGTCCGCTTACCTTCCCCTCATTCCAAGCCTCAGGCAACGCAGGTAATAACTGAATAACTCCTTCATGACTTTGCAACAGCATCTCGGCAATCCCTGCGGTTCCACCGAAGTTCCCATCAATCTGAAACGGAGGATGATTGTCGAACAGATTAGGTAAAGTGGAGTGTTTAAGCAACTCTTTTACATTTTCAAAGGCCTTCGAGCCATCTCGCAGTCTGGCCCAGAAGTTAATGATCCACGCCCGACTCCAACCCGTGTGTCCTCCGCCATGAGCTAATCTGCGTTCCAGCGTTTTTCTTGCAGCCGCAGCAAGTTCCGGTGTCCGATCCACGCTAAAGCCTTCACCCGGATAAAGGGCGAATAGATGGGAAATATGACGATGCCCTGGCTCCAGTTCCTCGTAATCCTCCATCCACTCTTGAATTTGTCCATATTTGCCAATTCGCGGCTCAGGCAGCCGTTTCAGTGTAGTAACAAGTTCCTCGCGAAACGCCTCGTCCCGTCCAAGGATTTCCGAACTGCGGATGCAAGCTTCAAACAGCGCTTCAATAATCTGAAAGTCCATTGAAGCCCCGGAGCAGAGCACGCCCGTTTCCCCGTTCGGCAGCTTATAGCTGTTCTCCGGCGAGACCGAAGGACAGGTGATCAGACGCCCTTCTTCGTCTTCAACTAAATAATCGAGCAGAAACAACGCCGCTTCCTTCATCGTCTCATAGGAACGCTCCAGAAAGGAGGCATCTTGGCTGAACCGGTAATGCTCCCATAAATGCAGGCACAACCATGCGGCGCCCATTGGCCAGAAAGAAGCTGGAAGGTACGTGTCCTGCGGAGCGGTGTCAGCCCAAATATCTGTATTGTGATGCGCCGTGAATCCGCGACAGCCATACATCGTGCGGGCTGTCACCCGTCCGGGCTCTCTCATCCGTTCAATCAAATCGAACAGCGGTTCATGACATTCAGCCAAGTTGCAATTTTCAGCCAGCCAGTAGTTCATTTGGGCGTTGATATTAATCGTGAACTTGCTGTCCCAAGGTGGGGTGAAGCTGTCGTTCCAGATGCCCTGAAGGTTAGCTGGCAATGATCCGGGCCGACTGGAGGAGATCAGCAGATAACGTCCAAATTGGAAATAGGTAGCGATCAGTCCATGGTCCTCTCCCCCCTTCCGGAGACGGTCCAGCCTCTCATCGGTAGGCAGTGCTTGAAGTTCCGGGCTCTCCGGAAGCTCCAGATTTACTCGCCCATACAGTTCCTGATAATTTGCGATATGCCGGACTCGCAACTCCGGATAAGTGAACCGACTCAGTTCAGTCAACTGTTGTTTGCAGGAAAGCTCCGGATCGGGCTGGCGGAACGTTGTACCCGCCGCGAGCAGCAGAGTGATCGCGTCGGCCCCTTCCACTAACAAATATTCTCCCAAAGTCCGGCAAGTCCCGCCTTCGGGAAGCGCCTTCAATACAGCGCAAAAAGAGCTGCCTCCTTTACCACCGCACTCCCCTCGCATCACTAACCCGTTTTTCTCCCATTTGGCTGTCTGCTCCAAATATCGCCATTCCCGGCGATTAAATCGGGCTTTGAGTGATACAGCCGCCTCCTTGTCCGCGGACACCCGAATGATGATCGCCTGATCCGGATAACTGGCAAACATCTCACGAGTATATCGCACCCCGCCAATTCGATAGCTGACCCGGGCTACCCCGTGCTCCAAATCCAGCTCCCGTACATAGTCCTCGGCATGCTCCCCATGATGACCGAAAGAAAGGAGTAAATCCCCAAGCGGCAAATAGTGTCGCTGCGCTTCCGGCGTTCCGGCCATCGTCATCGCCGCCAGTTCTTCAGCCTTCTGAAGTTGCCCTTCCAGAATCAACCTGCGAACTTCAGGCAAATGAGGCAAAGCATCCTCATTATTTCGATTGCGAGGCCCACCGTACCATACGGAATCCTCGTTAAGCTGCAGCTTCTCCTCCGCTATACCTCCAAAAATCATTGCACCTAGTCTGCCGTTGCCGATAGGTAAAGCCTCGTTCCATTCTGAGGCGGGCTTACCGTACCACAATCGGTGCTTCTGTTCCGTACTAGCCATGCTCGTCATGCTCTTCCTCCTGTCCGCAGAATGTGCGAAAGTGCTTCATTCGGTTATTCCAGCTCCACCAGTGCTTTAATCACCCCGGATTCAGGCTGGAGCCATTTCTCGAAATGATCGATCATCTCTTCAAATGCACAACGGTGGGTGATATAAGAGCCGATGTCAATGCTGCCTTCAGACACCGCCGCAAGCACGCGCACAAAGTCCTCTCTCGTCGCGTTTCGACTGCCCTGTACGGTCATTTCGCGCGCGTGAAAATCGGAATCGTTGAAGGTGATCGTGTTTTTTACCAATCCGACAAATGTTAAGGTTCCACCATGGCCGACAAGTCCAAAGGCGCTTTCCATGGACGCAGCATTCCCGGTGGCATCGATCACAAAGGCTGGAAAATTGCCATCCGTATGGTTAGCTAACCATTCCTTTGGTGCCTGCAGCGCATTTACGGTATGTTCAGCTTTTGCCCACACCTTGCAAAACTCAAGACGTTCTTCGTTCACATCCATCGCAATCACCTTCGCACCGGCATAACCAGCCATGGCCATAACGCCTAACCCGATCGGACCAGCACCGATGACCAGCACTTCATCGCCTGCCTTTAGTCCTGAACGTCTGACGGCGTGAGCGCCAATCGCAAGCGGTTCCAGCATCGCGGACTGATCCAACGTTAGTCCTTCCGTTCGAATCAGATGTGATATCGGGACTGCCACTCTTTCCCGCATTCCGCCGTCAAGATGAACGCCAAGCACCTTCATTTGTAAGCAGCAGTTCGTTTTGCCGCTGCGACAGGCACGACATTGGCCGCAATGAAGGTACGGAATTACACTTACCTGATCCCCGGCTCGAAACCCTTCCCGATTCTCCCCAATGTGCTCAATCGTTCCTGACAACTCATGCCCTAATATCCGCGGATACGTAAAATAAGGCTGGTTCCCCCGGTACGCATGCAGATCGGTTCCGCAAATCCCCACTCTACGGATCTTCACAATCGCCTCCCCTTCCCCGATTTGCGGCTCCGGAAGGTCTTCTCGAACAACGAACCGTCCGATATCTTCGCAGATGATCCCCTTCATGAAGTTCGCCCCCCGTTCTGATGTGCAGGCGCTCCGCCCCATTCCGGGCTCCCGCTTGACCAAGTTTTACCGTCAATTGGCTTCAGGATCTCCAGAACCTCCTTCAGCAAGGATTCATCCAGGGGTTCTTCCGTCCACATAATGTTGTTGCGAATATTTTCCGGATTTGCCGTACTAACCAGCGTCGTCGTGATGCGTTCATTTGCCGTCGAATACTGAATGGCCAGCTTGGCGATATCCGTACCTTGACTTCGGCAAAACTCAGCAGCACGTCGGCATACCGCTTTGATCTCCTCGCTCGCAGGATGCCATTCCGGCACATCCCGATTGCTCAGCAATCCCATAGCTAACGGCGAAGCATTGATCAAACCAACGTCTTGCTGTTCCAGCAGTGGAAGCAGTTCTAGCAGCGTAGAGTCGTTCAAGGAATAATGACAGTACGATAAAATCACGTCCAGCGTCGTATGGGACAACACCATATTAAAAATATTCAAAGGCAGCCCTGATACGCCAAAGAAGCGAATTTTCCCGGATTGCTTCAGCTGTTCGAGTGCGGGAATCCCTTCCTCCAGCACTTGCTTCACCGAACCAAATTCGATGTCATGCAGCAACAGAATGTCGAGATAGTCCGTCCCAAGGCGCCGCATGCTTTCCTCCGCACTTTGAATCACCCGATTCGCCGAAAAATCAAACTCGTCTTGTCCATAACGCCCTGCTTTGGTGGACAACACATAACGGTCCCGAGGAACCGATCTCAGCGCTTCCCCCAGCACCGTTTCCGCTTGAGTCAAGCCGTAATAGGGAGAAACGTCAATCAAGTTGATTCCCATATCGATGGCGGTATGAACCGTACGGATTCCCTCCTCCTTCTGAACGTCTCGAAATACACCCCCAAGCGAAGAAGCTCCAAAACTTAACGCCGATACGTCCAATCCCGTCTTTCCCAGCTTCCGGTATTGCATCGCGTCACCCTCCCATGGATAACAACTTGTAAAATTTCGCAGCGTTGCCGCCAAAGACCGCTTCAGTCTCTTCCGGTGTCAGCCGATCCCGCACGGTATACCGGAACAAGTCCACCACCTCATCATAGGTCGCTGCCAGAAGACAGACCGGCCAATCGCTGCCGAACATGATACGTTCCGGGCCGAATAAATCGAGAACTTCGTTGACATATGCGGTAAAATCTTCTTTCTTCCAGAATTCTCGGTTCGCCTCCGTCACCATACCAGAGAGCTTGCAGTAGATGTTTGTATGCTTCGCAATTTCAGCCATTTGGCTTCTCCACGGCTCAATTTCCCCTGAAGCGATGAGCGGCTTCGCCAAATGATCCACAACTCCTCGAAGATGCGGAACCCGCTCCAGCAATTGAACAAGCTGCGGCAATTGGTGAGAAAGGACCAGTAAATCAATCGGTACATCCTGATCCGCAAAATAAGAGAGCGCTTCAAGATAAGCGGATGATAATATGGTGTTCGGGTCCTCCATGTCCTGTATCATCACGCGAAATCCTATAAATTTAGGATGTTGGGCAAAGCGCTCATATTGCTCCCTGTAAGACGGCGCCTCAAGATCCAGCCAGCCCACGACGCCAGCGATAAAATCCGCGGTTTCACTTAATTGAAGAATAAATTCAGTTTCCTCTAGAGTTGGGGCCGCCTGGACCAATATGGTCTTATCGATTTGATGCTTATGCAAAGACGGTTCAAGATCGGTGGGCAAAAAATCACGGTAAAGGATCGGCAGTTCCGGTGTGATCCAGCCATAATCGCCGCGATCGATCTTCCAGAAATGCTGGTGCGCATCAATACGCATTTCATCACCTCATTCCTTTCATTCTGCATCGGACTTTTCCGTAAGAAGTAAACAGACGGCAGAAAAGGGTTGACTTAAGCGACAAATGAGCTCGCTGCCCTCCACGTTGACATCCGCGTTTCCATCTGAAAAGACCTGCTTGATTTGGTAGTGCCCAGCTCCAGGAAGCGGAAGTCTGATCCATTCCGGATTGTCGCCTCCAAAGGTATGAATGACCGCCAGCAATTGAGATCCGTCTACAGAGGTGCGTGTGATCCCTTGCCATCCTCGAGGATGGCGATAGCTGGGCACCCGAGGTCCGAAACGATTCGTCGTTCCTTCCTTAATGATTGGAGATACAAGCTTATAGAAGGAAATCGCCTCATCTACCTTATTCCACTGTTCCGGATTCAGCTCATGAATGTCGCCGGATAAGCACATTCTGCCAAGCATTGTACTGGCGAGCGAGTATACCAATCGCTGCAAACTGTCATTTTTCCTGAGCACAGCCCAGATCTGACTTTGTCTCGGTAAAATCACTCTATGCATATTTGCCGCAATGATCGGGATTTCCTCACATTCGTGTGCATCCGAGAAGGACGACATGCTTGTTAATCCAACCATGGTAGGCTCCAGACGGTGTCCACCAGAGGCACAATTTTCAATGACAAGATCCGGCACTTCCTGTTTGATTAACCGGAAGAAGTCCTGGACTGCCTGCATCTGCTGACGCAATCCTTCACCAAGCGATTCTGCACCGTCACAACCGATCCCGAGGCTATCGTTATAGTCGATTTTCAGATATCCGAAGCCATAATGTTTGATGAGACCAATCACTTTCTCTTTCAAATAGGCAAAGACAAAGGGATCTCGGAAGTCCCAGAACCGCCGCCCCCCCGTCGTAATCGGCAATCCATCACGTTTAAGAAGATGATCCACCCAATGGAATGCCGTGGACTCCGCACCACATACCTCGATCTCGAACCAGATCCCGGGAATCATCCCGCATTTTCGAATATGTTCGACAGTGGGCTTGAATCCTTCGGGAAATGCGATGGGGCTGATATCCCAATCCCCCATACTGTTGTACCAGTTCGTTCCTTCTTTCTTATACCAGCCGCTGTCGATCACAAGATAACGAATCCCTTTATCTTTGAGTTGTTCGGCTATTTGATGAAGATTTTCGGCTGTCGGGGAGCCCCAGGTTGTGCAATACTCGTTAAAGATAATCGGTAAATCTTCTTCCACAGCCGGACCATGGAGTAGTGAACGGGCTTGAATCCCGGTTAATCGCGCGGCAGCACGGTCCACACCGCCTGCTACGGTTGTAAGATAAGCACTGGGGGTTTGAAACGTCTCACCTGGTTCGAGCGTCTTGGTCCAATGGCCAAATTCTCTGTCCGCCAATCCACCCGACATTGATAAAGCCTGATCTGTTCTTCCGACTTCGATCTGCCAAGAGGCAGGATGAGCGATTTGAACGCCCCAGGTTACGCCGGAACCGGTATCTTCCATAAATGCAACCGGGAAATATCCGCGTACTGGCATGGAACCTACTTGGCCGAATCGCAGGCATCGTGTTCCAAACGGTGCCCAAGCCGGTTCAAGATTCAAATCTTCAATGGCGCTGGACACGAGACGTCCTTCCGCAGACCATGAGCTTAATAAACGGTGAAAGAAGAGAGTTTCAGGAGCATCATCTTCTGCAAACGGAGTGAGTCCTGTGATCGAAAAGGAGGAGAGCATTTCTAAGGTCACGGGCACCTCGCTGTCGTTCCGGATGACCGTGTAAGACTCCAATGCGTGATATCCTTCATAATGGAGTAAGTGATGTTCGATCCTGCATGAATTGGAGCTGCGCCATCCAGCAACGACGGTTGTGCCGTCGTCGCGCCCAATTTCACGGAACTCTTCAAACTTCAGCCCGTCGATCGTTCCGCTGCCTCGCATGGAATGACCGTGAGCAAAAGCACCAGGATACGCATCTCCGACAAATTTGAGTTGCACTAATGGATCGATCTTAAATTTCTTTGGGCGTACCTGCGATACTGTCGTTTGCGGTAATAACATTAACCCGACTTGCTCCGTATGTTCATCTTTCACATAGCGCGCAATCATATCGCCGAAAGTATGATCTTTCAAGATCATGATTCCATCCCCCCTTCAATAAGACCTAAGTGCTCGCTATTTCGATAGGCGCCCGGCGTCGTGCCTGTATACTTCTTGAACACCTTCGTAAAGTAATGCTTGTTATCATATCCGACCTGTTGCCCAATGGCACTAACCGGAAGGTCACGTTTTGCCAATAGCAGCTTCTGGGCCTCTTTAATCCGGAGCATATTCAGATAATTCACGAAGGTGTGGCCGGTTTCTTTTTTGAACAAACTGCTGATATAGTTCGGGTGAAGATTCATCATATCCGCTAGATGGTCAAGTGAAAGATCCTTCCTGAAATGCGTTTTCATGTACGCCAGAATACGTTGGGCATGGCAAGTGTATTCCGCATCAGTTTCACTTGGCAGTTCTCCCTGGACACGCTCCAGTAAAGAAGCGATTTCAACCTTGTCAATCGGTTTAAGCAAGTAATCAACCACTCCGGCACGCAGCGCTTTACGTACGTATTCAAATTCATCGTAGCCCGTTAGGATAATGAAACGATCGCACCATCCGCACTGTTTGGCTTCCTCAATAAGCTGAAATCCATTCTTCTCAGGCATATTGAGATCGGTTATCGTAACATCCGGCACAAAGTCCTTCATTAACGCAAGCGCTTCATACGCATTTAGCGCTTCTCGCACTTCAGTCCCTGAAGGCGCAGCTTCCCGGATGATCTTGACTAATCCGTTTAGAATCAATGGTTCATCATCAACCGTCAATATTCTCATCGTTAGCCTCCATCCTTTTCGTGATGAAGATCCAGAGACTCGTCCCTTTTCCCGGTTCACTCGAGATCTCGATCCTTGAATCACCGCCAAAGAAAGACTTGATTCTCTCATTCACGTTCATAAGCCCCACCCCTCCTTCGGACTGGGCTTCTGTTGCCACGTGATGACCTGATAGCCGAGACTGTATGACAGCTAACTTCTCCGCAGAAATTCCATTCCCGTTATCCTGAAGAACGATCCGTATCTCTCGTTCGTCCTCGCTGGCATGAAGACGGATGTGTACTGGGCGTATAATGGCGGAAGCCCCGTGGATGACACTATTCTCGATCAACGGCTGTAAAATAAACCGGGGGCAAACGATAGAATCCGCGTTGACAGCAACATCAATCTCGTAAGTTAACCTGCTTTGTAGCCGCATTTGATGAATATTGAGATAAAAAGTGACCATTTCAATTTCCTTCTCGAGAACGGTTACATCTTGCTCGGACGTGAGACTATAACGCATCAGCCGCCCGAACCAAAAGGAAATATCGGCTACTTCTTTGTCATTGTTGGACTCAGCAATCATTCGAATCGTTTCCAGGGTATTGTAGAGAAAATGCGGTTTAATTTGAGCTTGCAGCACTTTGTAAGCGGCTTCTTTATTTCGTAGCTCAGCACGATGAACATTGTTAATCAGTTCATCCATCCGCTGGAGCATCGCATTGTACGTTTCCGTCAAGAAACCAATCTCATCATTGGAGTTAAGCCGATCATGCTTGATCATACGCTGCTTCAGATTTTCATCATCTAAGTTGCGCATATGTCGAGCCAATCTTAAAATGCGCTTGGTAATGTTGGTAGCCAGCATATAATAAGTTACTGACAACACAAGCAGCAGCAGTACAATGATCATCACCATGACTTGCTCTCTCTGCTTGATGGATTGAAATACGTTGTGAACTTCCCCAATGACAAACAGGCGAACCCCAAGCTCATCTATTTCAAGTTGGTTGATAATCGTCTTCCGATCAATCGAGAACGGACTCTCCTCTGCTTGTAATTGCCGCAGTGTCTTCTCGTTGAAATTGATTCCACCTATGTTCGCAATCCGCGGTTCGCCTTCCTTGGGGAGGAGTACGGCTGCCCAGTTCCCTTCAACACCTGCCCCTTTATAAAAATCAGCAATGAGGCGGCTGCTGACCCGCATCTCCAGAAGTCCGATCCTCTCCGTGTATTGAGTATTGTATAAATATTGATAATAGATCAACTCCGACGTATTCGAATCAGCAAAGACCCATATCCCGCTCCCCGCCTTCAAATCGCGGACAATCTCCTCCCTCTGCGGGTCGAGTTGGGATCGGTCCAAAAAATGATCCGGAATGGGGAACACATCGTCCTTCATATTGTAGATCTCAATCGATTTGATTTCCGGATGGGCAAAAAACAACTGGGTATATAACGGACGGATATAACGAAGAAACACATAAACGTTTTCAGCATCTGTCTGGTATATCCCATCCAGGTAATCTGTGACATACGGGTTGTATTGGAGCATTCGTTGCACGGATTGAATACGGGTAAAATCCGTTTTGAGATTGGCATAAGCCTGCTCTAGTATTTTCTGTCGGCTTTCAACAAATTGCTTCGTCAAGTTGTTATAGATTTGAGAATAGTATAGGTAACCAAAGACAATGACCGGAATAAAGATCAGAATCACATAACCGAAGATCATCTTACGCATGATGCTCATGGCCCCATTCTCCCCTCACGCAATGAAACTGCACTGTAATGTTACCTTACCATGAGCATTTCATTTCAGGAAGAAGTCTGCAGCAGATAAAAGTGCGGTAGGGACATTAAGTCCCTACCGATAACTCACATTATTAGAACAAATCCTTTTTCTTCTGATAGATTTCATTCGCCCAATCAACCAGTTCCTGAAGTCCCATCGATTCAGCCGTTTTTATCATGTTCTGATAATTAGCCACGGCTTCCTCTTCGGAATTGGCGAGGTAAATCTTCACTTTTTCGTTCTTGATCATCTCGTCTATTTTGGTTTTCGTTGTCTTCTCCTTGGAATCCGGTTGCGTCTGGATCAATCCAATTTGAGGTTTGTAGATCGTAATCTCTTTTCGTTCCATTAAGGCTTGCGTCTTTTGGGTACCTGGAACATAGCTTTGCAATCCCTCCATAACGCCATCGTTGTACAAGTACCACCACTTGATACCATTGCTATTAATGAAATCTGCGTCCGATGGGTCATACTTCAAGTCCGGGTATCCTTCTTCATTCCAAGTCCAATGCTCACCTTCGATACCAAACATCGTTAATTTCTTGCCTTCGTCGCTGGCTAAATATTGAAGGAATTTAATCGATTTTTCTGGATCTTTGTTTTTCTTGGTAATAAAGGTACCCGCAAAGCCAAGTCCCGTACTGACGATTTTCGCATTTTCTGACAAAGCGCTAGGCAACATTTTGAACTTGTATGGTTTCCCATTATTTTGCGCTTTAATATTATCCGCGTCCGCTACACTAACGGTATGACTATGAGCAAATGCCTTTCCGTTTAGGGCGTATTCATCATCAAGCTGATCATTCGTATAGGTATAGTTTTCAGCGAGAATATACCCATTTCGATAAAGACTGTTCATAAATTTGAAGAATTCCAGCATCTCCGGTTGTCTGATGGCATAATCCACTTTGCCGTCACGTTCATACCATCCATCCAACAGCGCCTCGACGCCAAACTGTTGCAGGAAATATTGCTCGAGCCAGTCCTTATCCATAATGAGAGGAACCATGTCAGGGTACTTCTCTTTAACCATACCCAGTACTTTGACGAAATCATCCAACGAGTTAATCGGCGGATTGCCAAGCTCTTGCAGGATATCCTCGCGAACAGCAATACCAGGGTTTCCGTCGCTGCCGATGGCGTATTTGTTCTGTTCCATTTCTTCCTGTGTCGCAAAGGAGTTGCGCACAGTATAGAAATTGCCATCATCCATGGTATGGATGGCAATACGAGTTTTATCAATTTGGAAATCCGGCGCATATTTCTCGATCAGCTCGTTCCACGGATAGGAGAGCTTCGAATCCGACATCCGGTCAATATTGGCATAAGTAAAGACGAGATCCGGGAGGTCGCCGGAAGAAATCATCAGCGGAAGTTGCTTATCGTCCGTAGCAACGGTTACTTTCAGTTTGACTCCTGTTTTTTCCGTGATTTTCTCAGCTATCGGTCCCTTCCATTCTTTGACTGGATACCATGATGCATCAATAAATAATGAAAGCTCTGTGACTTCATCAGACTTCGCAGATGACGATGTATTGGTAGAACCACCTTCTTGCTGACTGCTGCTATTCTCTTTACCACCACCGCATGCAGACAGCAAAGCGATGACCAACACAAAGGTCAGCGATAATAGTGTAAATCTCTTGCCCCTGTTCTTTTTCATCTAAACACCCCTCCAAGCTTGTAGTTTATATTAAAGCCAAAGCTTTAATATCAATTGGATTAATCAACCCTTCACAGAACCAAGCATGATACCTTGAATAAAAAACTTTTGCAGGAATGGATAAACGCAAACAATAGGTGCGATAGAGATGACCATGGCGGCAACCTGTAGGGAGTAACTCGTGACACCCGCCGACGCGCTGTTAGCCACGGCGATTGCGTCCATCGGCGCATTACTTCTGTTGATGACTTCCATCATGCGGAAGGCAAGGGTCCGTAATTCTTCCGATTGAACGAAGTACGCAGAGTCAAGCCAGGAATTCCATTGGCCCACCCCCATAAACAACGCCATGGTGGCGATCAGCGGCTTCGATACGGGAAGAATGATCCGATAATAGATCACGAATTCGTTCGCACCATCAATATGAGCCGATTCTTTGAGTTCTCCAGGAATTTCACGAAAAAACGAGATCGCGATGAGTAGAAAAAAAGTACTTAACATGGACGGAATAATGTACACGCCAAAGGAATTCAACAATCCAACCGAGCGAAGAACCACATAATAAGGAATAAGGCCGCCCGAGAAGTACATCGCGAAGATGATCACGGTGAAATAGAATTTATGAAGAAGCAAATCTCGATGAGAGAGACCATAAGCAACTAGACAAGTGAATAAAACACCTAATATGGTACCTGATAACGTTCTTGCAATCGTCACTAGAAAAGCCTGGTACCAATGAGGATCGCTCAAGAATTGGGAGTAGTTCTCCAAAGTGAACGTTCGAGGCCAAAGATACACCCCTCCCAGAAGCGAATCGGTCCCCTTGTTGAATGAGAGGATCAGAACGTAATAGAACGGATAAAGCATGCATAGCATGATGATGAATAAGATGAGGTTTACTACGGTATCCATTATCCGGTCTTTTTGTCTTTGACTTAGCGTCAATGTCTTCCTCTCCCTTCTAGAATAGACTTGATCCGGACGTTCGCTTCGCGATGAAGTTACTAGAGAAGATCAGAACGACCGAGATAACGGATTGGATCAAATCAATAGCTGCGGCGTAGGAAAACCGTCCATCTTTTAACCCGACTTTAAATGCGTAGGTTTGTACGATTTCGGATGTGGGATTGTTAATACTATTTCCGAACAGATAAGCTTGCTCGAAGTTGGATCCAACTAATCCCCCGCCTAGAATACTTCCGATGGTAAGAATGAGTACGACAACGATCGTTCCTTTCATCCCCGGGAAGGTAATATGGCGAATACGCGCCAACCTTCCGGCGCCATCAATTTGCGCGGCTTCATACAAAGCGGGATTAATGCCTGCGATGGCTGCCAAGAAAATGATCGTCCACCACCCCATTTCTTTCCACACGGCCGTAGTCACCGCCAAGCCCCAGAAATAATTGGGATTGGTAAGTATATCTAATGGCTTGTCAATCAATCCGAGGGACAACAGCACCTTGTTGACCATTCCAACATCTGTAGATAACAAAGCAAAGGAAATCCCGACAACAACGACCCAAGAGATGAAGTGCGGCAAGTAACTAACGGTTTGGACAACCCGCTTAAATCCAAGATTTTTTGCCTCGTTTAACAAGATAGCCAAGAGGATCGGAGCCGGAAAAGCAAATATGACCTTCAAGAAACTCAAGACCAGCGTATTCCTTACAATGTTGCCAAACTGATAATCGTTGACGAATTCGCTAAAATGCTGAAGACCAATCCACTCACTTGTAAATATTCCTTTGATGCCTGTGGAGATCGAATAATTCTTGAATGCCATGATGATGCCGAACATCGGGGTATACGAGAATATCAGCAAAAAAATCATGCCCAGCCCAACGAAAAGATGCAGGACCTTTTGCTTTTTAAAACGCTTCCAAAATTGTGATGCCTTCTTGTTTATTCCGGTCGGTCCTGCCAATTGTGTATCTACATCCATTTGTGTCCCTCCCTTGTTAATAGGTTACTCCCTGACGAAGGGACAGAGTAAGCCAACATTTTTAAGAAAGCGTTGTCATTTTTTAATATCTATCTCTTATCCGATGATAAAAAATACTCCTTCCTGTTAACAGAAAGGAGTATTTAGCTCATTACTCAAGGGTAAAGGAGGCGAAGCTTGCACTTCCTTCACCTTTAAAGGTGAAATACAACGCCTGCACACCGTCAGGAATACGGATGTCAGCGGAGTACTCCGTCCAAATATTTGCAAACTGAATCGGAATTTCTCCGAGAACAGGGCCGTCCCAAGCCGTCTTGATTTCAAAGACACCCTTGGAGTATCCCCGTACTTTGATTTTCACCTTCTTGATCCCTTGGCAATGAAAGTACTTGAAGCCAGCCGTGGCAGAATCCGTCATATTGGCGATATAACCGACCTCTTCATCCCCATCTTTCCCATCCTGAGTAATCTTGGGGAATCGGCTGTCCAACCATGCCCCCGAACCAAAACCGCCAGTATACACCGCTTCATCCTTACAGAACAGATTGCATGCTAGATAAGCAGGATATTCCCCTTGTCCGAGCAACGGCCCTCCATTGGGGCCGCAAGATGTCATTTCCGCCTGCGGGATTGTCCCATCCTCCCGGAAGACAATCGGTTCGATACAGCCTTGTCGGCAGTACGCCGTACCATTGGTATGACGATGATAAAAGATGTACCACTGATCGCCAATTTGCTCGATGCTTCCGTGGTTATTTCCGCCGTAATACATCGGCTTCTCCGCCGGTTTGTAGGTATCGATATGCAGATCGTTATTGCTGATGATCACGCCTCGGTAGACAAAGCCGCTGGTCGGGGATTTGCTGGTTGCATAACACAACTCGTGCATCACGATTGAAGAGTATATGAAGTAGTAAGTGTCCCCTCTTTTGCGGATCGAAGGCGCTTCAAAGAATTCATGTCCTTCAAATCCGGTGCCCTGGCTGTAAGGCTCGCTTGGCGCCACAAATACCGGCTCTTCCACGATCGTCAGCATGTCCGGCCCAAGTACCGTCGCCATGGCTCCATGTCTCGATCGATCACCAATAGCGCAGAAACCGGTGTACAAATAAGTCCGATCGCCTTCCGTCAACACACCTGGATCAAACTGCGGTTCATCGCCTGCTCTTTCCCCTAACCGTTGGCCGTCGGCATAATGGACATACCCGTAAAACTCATATTTTCCGGCAGGAGTGTCACAGACGGCAACGGAAACGACGGAAACCTTGTCGAGAACATAATAGAGATAATAACGCCCATCCGGTCCACGCGTGACGTCCGGCGCAAACAGGTTCATCCGCCCATCCGGATTTAAAGGGTCATCGGTTTTCTTGTAAATCACGCCTTCATAGCGCCAGTCGCTCAAGTCGTCCACGGGGGCGGACCAACATACATAATCGTTTAAACAAAACACATGGCCGTTAAAACGATCATGCGATCCATAAACGTAAACTCGGTCGCCAAAGACATACGGTTCTCCGTCCGGGATATACTCCCAGGATGGGAGGTAGGGGTTTAGTCCTTGTTTTTTCATAACACTTCATCTCTCCCTTGAACTTTGAATTCGGTCGCCTGAACGACGACTGGGGTTCCTTGATAAGAAACGACGATTTGACCCGCTCTCCCGGCAATTTCCACCATGAACTGTCTGTGCTCCGGCATCCCTGGAAAGCTGCCGATGCGTTGCCCTATCGTCAATCTGCGGTTCGTATCGTCCCAGCTCATCTCGATCATCGAATAAGCGCCATTCTCGTAATGATAGGTGTCCCCCTCATCTTCGTAGAGCGTAAAACTTCCATCTTGGCCGGGATATACTTTCAGCAGAAGCATCGCTTCCGGTTGTTCCCCCGTGTGTTGGACATCTGGCCCCATGGGAATGATGGATCCGGCGCGCACGAAAAGTGGAAGCGTATCCAAATCCGCTTTCGCATCGATCGTCTTCCCGCCCTCAAGATGTTCATCGGTCCAAAAATCATACCAACCTCCACTCGGCAGGTAGACTTGTCGCATCTTCCTCACATCGTGAAGCTTACGGGAATTGGGTCCATAATACATCGCGGTTGTCACGGGCGCAACAAGAAAGGCAGGTCCAAACAAGAACTGGTCATCGATATCATGTACTCTCGGATCTTCCCGATAATCAAAAGCGAGTACTCGATACATCGTATAGCACCGGTGTGCCACCGCCCCCGCAAGCGAATAAATATAAGGCATCAGCCTATAACGAAGCTTCAAATATTTGACCAATGCTTCGTAGAAGAGATCCCCTGGTTCACCAAATCGCCAGATCTCTCTAGGCGTGTCCGTCCCATGGGAGCGGAAGATCGGGAGAAAAGCTCCAAATTGGAACCAGCGGACATACAGCTCGCGGTATCCCAAATCCGCAACTCCCTCGTTGTAATCGCCGTTCCAGAACCAGAGATTCTCTTGGTTCCGAACGAAAAATGCACCAATATCCATCGTCCAGTAAGGTGACCCGGTCACACAAAAGTTAAGTCCATCTGCAATCTGTTTCCTCAAGGTCTCCCAATTGGCGGATATATCTCCTGACCAAGTGATCGTGCCGTAGCGATGCTGGCCTGCATAGGCAGAGCGCGTTAAATTCACTACGCGTTTATGATCGGTTACAGAGCGTTGACCTTCATAAATTCCTTTGGAATGCAGCAATGAGTAAGCATTGATATATTCCGGATCAAGATAACGCTTCGCTTCAGCCGTATTGATCAGCATTCGCTGTTCAGGCTCCGGCTTGACCTGTCCTGTCCAATCCGCTTCAAACGGTTCAGTGCAGTCACACCACCATGCATCGACTCCATGGGAGAATAGCCCCGCATGAACCTGCTCCCAATATAATCGTCGGGCTCCATCTGTGAACGCATCATAAGTGGCCTGATTTCCCAGCAGATATCCATGCTCGCTCATCTCTCGATGGTTATCGCCCCCTTCTTTCATAATCGGCCAGATCGATACCATCAGCTTGACGTGTAACGCATGCAACTGCCGCATCATTTCCGAAGGGTCTGGAAAGCGCTGCGGATCCAATGTCTTTTGCCCCCATAGCTCTCCTGTCCAGGACTGCCAATCCAGGACGATCCCATCAATCGGCAGCTCTCTCTCTCGATATTCCCGTGCGATATCGATCAACTCTTCTTGGGATATGTAGCGCTCCTTCGATTGGATGTAACCGTATGCCCATTTGGGCAGCATAGGTGCGTCTCCTGTCAAATGACGAATCCCCTCGATGATTTGATCAAATTCCGGACCGTAGATAAAATAGAAATCCATTTCATCGTCCACATCAGTCCAAATGTACGACCCAAAGGAATCGTCGTGAAAACTCATTAAAGAATAGCTGTCCATCAGGACACCATACCCTCGGGTAGAGATTAGGGCTGGAACAACCGCCTTCATATTTTGTTGGTACAAATATTGATGTTTGCCTCGAAGATTCATCATGCCCTCTTCATGTGAACCAAGTCCGTACAGCGCTTCGTCCTCCTGCCATTCGAACTCAAGTTTCGTATGGTAGGCGGTCCTGTCAAAAATTTGGTTGCTTCCCTCTGCACGTGCACGGAACCCGTCTGCCCCGCGATCCGTTGCAACTTCACCGGCTGAGACATCAAAAATCGTGCGGTAGACATCGGTACGTTCAAGCGTTTTTCCACCTCGGGGCGGCTCCTTCGTCAGCAGTCTGCCGCCGGCCTCCCAATAGCTAAATGCACAAGTTGTTTTGTTTACTCGGATCGTAAGCAGCTCTGTGGTGATTTCCAGATCGTCTGAGTGGTCTATGATCTTAAATTGCACATTGCTACTCTGCGAGCGCTCCACCGTCATGAAGCTCGGTTTCCTGCTAAAATCCGAATCCAAGGTATAACGAATTCGAGCAATTCTCGGTGTACAAAAGACGACTTGCATGATTCCATTAGTAGTGTCCAATCGAATTCCATTTGCTTCGGCCTGCCATCGAGTCAGCTTCAGAATCATCGCTACCTTTCCTTATAGATTTGCTTTAATATAATGATATTATTGATTTTCTTGGATCATCTAGCAGATAATCCGGTTTTTATATCACAATATTACGATCCTAAGGAGGGTATCCATGTACGAGCATCGTTACCGGGAAGATAAACTGCATGGGGTTCCCGAATTTCCAATGCACATTTACAGGGTAGAGCATCCCGCAGGAGCCCATTCCATTCTCCCCGTTCATTGGCATAATGAAATGGAAATCATCTATTTGGCTCAGGGTTCCGCAACGTTTCGCA
The DNA here is from genome assembly GCF_032465655.1 of Paenibacillus sp. 3LSP. NCBI lineage: Bacteria > Bacillati > Bacillota > Bacilli > Caryophanales > Paenibacillaceae > Paenibacillus > Paenibacillus sp. 3LSP. The sequence goes on from NZ_JAWDJI010000072.1 coordinate 25,287, forward strand.
TCGAAAACCACGAGTTAGCCCTTTGTCAGGGGGAAGCGCTCATTGTTCATCCGGGCGAGCTGCATTCGGGAGTGAACGATCATGAGGCTGTATGCTATTATTCAATTGTTTTCAAATTGTCCTGGCTGTCCTCCTATCAAAATGATCGGATTCAGCAGCTATTTCTCGGGCCTATCCTTCAAGGAACCGAGAAACTCCCCCTCTTGTTGTCCTCTTCTAGAGGGACACCGTCTGAATTGTTGGAGTATATCCGGCAACTCATACTTCGCTTTGAGCATCCGCTGCCTGCCTACGAGTTGGCTGTGAAAGGCATTCTCCTGCTGCTGATTGCCGATCTTCGCCGGTACGGACTCATAGAGAAAAATGATGCTCTCGGATATCCCCATAGACGTAAAGACAACGAGCAAATTAAGAAAGTATTGACTTATATCGAAGAGCATTCCCACGAAAAACTCGACTTGGATCAGCTTGCGGCTGCCGTCTCCCTCAGCCGTTCTCACTTTTGCACCTTTTTTAAGACGCAAACGGGGATGAGACCGATGGAGTACGTCAATTTTATCCGTATCAATAAAGCTGCAGAATTGCTGCGCACAGGGAGATATAACGTGCTTGAGGCTGCCTTGGAGTCAGGATACCAGCATGTAAGCTACTTTTCGAAATGGTTCAAGTTTTATATGAATATGACACCTTCTGAATACAAAGCTTCCTATGCATCCGGATTATAGTGTTCACTTATCACTAGTTCCCTGATCATGACAAAAGCTCTGATCCTATCCTTTGATCAGAGCTTAGCATCATTCTAGCTTCACTTGAACCCGGTACTTCCTCTATTCCCAATACGTCGACCCGCCGCTCTTCAGCCGGGCGAGCCCTTCCACAAAGAAATAATCGCCGTAGATCAGCGGAACATCGATGTTTGTCCCTTGCGGATAGTTGCTCGTCCCGTGCAGGATCAACCCTTCTTCCCCCGGGTCGTCCCATGCGCCGTAATTTTCGTACAGCGACTTCAGGATGCGTTCACCGGCTTCACGATACTTTGCGGCAGCTGTTCCTTCACCGCCAAGCTTCTCTGCCAGCAGCAACAGCCCACTAGCTGCGCAGGCACCGGCGGACGAATCCCGCAGCTCGCGCAGCTCTTCCGGTGCGCGGAAATCCCAAGCCGGCACCTGATCATCCGGCAGTTGATCAAGGAAGAAATCCGCGACCCGCTGCGCAGCGGACAGATACTCCGGCTTGCCGGTATGGTGGAAGCCCAGCGTCAAGCCGTAAATCGCCCAGGCAGCTCCGCGCGACCAGGCCGACTCCGGCGCGTAACCTTGACCGCCTTGCGGGCCAACCCGCTCGCCCGTGACCGGATCAAAGACCACGATATGATAGACCGAGCCGTCATGGCGGACAAAATGATGGAGCACGGTGTCCAAATGCGCTTCGGCAACATGCGCGAACCGGGGATCGCCGCTCTCCCGGGATGCCCAGAACAACAGCGGCAGGTTCATGCAACAATCGATGATTGCCCAGCCTTCGTTCCGCTCCCCTTCCGTCCACGGATTCCAGGCTCGAATGTAACGCCCCTTCAGGTTAAAGCGCGCCGCCAAATAGTTCGCCGCCTTCAGTGCCCGCAGCCGTGAGGTTTCATTCCCCGTCAGCTTATAGGAAGCGATGCTGGTCAGCGTCCACATGAATCCCAAATCGTGATCCAGCCGCACGTAACCGTCCAGCACCTCATCCAGCTTGGCTTCGCATGCTTGTGCCAGCGCTTTCAATTCCTCCCGGCCGCTTCCTTCATACAGCAGCCACAGCAGCCCCGGCCAGAACCCCGCCGTCCACCAGGCCGGCTCAGCCAGATCGTAGACCCCGCCCTTGCTGGCGTGGGGAAATCCCGAGCCAATTCTCGCCGTGTTTCGCAACGTTTTGTCCAACGACTTCGTCCAGGCCGCTTCCACCCATGCCCTTTCGTTTCCGATATGCATATGATCTCGTCCTCCATTTTCCTTATTGCCGCGCGAATTTAAAAAGAAAATCAACGCCAATTCCCACATCCGGTTGCTTCACCCGAAAATCTAATGCGTACCATACCGCATCCTTCCCGTGATGATCCCGGTAGGTCCGTTCCTCCATCTCCGCCTCCAGTTGATCTGGGTCATAGTACAGTTCCAGCACAAACTGGCCGCGGTGAAGGCGAAGCTGCCCCGGGCGGGTCATCTCCGGCTGAATTGGGCTCACGAACCGCTCAACCAGACTTTCTGGCGCTTCTGTAAAGCGAAAGTCGTCTCGAAGCGTTAAGCTGGGCAACTCCGTCTTGTTCCAAATCCAACTTCGGTTAAAAGACTGCAGATTATCATCCTCATAGGCGCTGGACAACTCCAAGGCAAACTCGCATGCCTCCGCAGTCATGTCGCAGCGAAGCTTCGACGCTGCCCTTTCCTGTCCCTCCCGCTGCACGCAGCCGTTGATGATCGGCACGGAATGCCCTTGTGAGCCGTTACAGTCATAACGATACCTGCCCTCGCCAAAGTAATCCCGCGTATACTCCCCGCACCCGAGATCGGACAGGAAAAACGCGCCTCCGCCCGCCAGCATGAAATGGCCCAGGTCGTTGTGGTTATGCGATTCGCCGTTGTGCCCGCCTTTTGCGGCAAAACCAAACGTATCCCCCGCGGCAGTAATTCGCGAGATCAGCCAGCCGGCGTCTTCAAACCAAAAGTCGCCGTCTCTCCACTCCGCCGGGCCTGCCGCAGTGCGGTCCCGCCAGATCAGGTTGCGCAGCGCCGGCGCCCAGCGGCTGCAGTGATCCTCGCGGTAATCCGCATAGAGCAAGACAGGCGGAGCCTCGACTTCCGCATACCGCTCCGCAAGGTAATGCGACAGCCCGGGCTGGACGCTCCCGTACGGCAGCGCGTCAGAGAAGTTGGCGACTAGCCGGCCGCCTAGAAAACACTTCTGCTGGAACTCGGCAATTCGCCGCACTTTATCCTCGCTGAACCAATCCCGCTGCCCCCGGCTTCGCTTTAACAGCAGGTCAGCATAATACACAAAGTAGCCAAACCCATAGTTCCAGTAGCCCAGCCCTTCCGGACAACACCCATCCTCGCCGAATCCCTGCAGATAGAAGCCCATGCTGCGCTCGGTTTTCTCTAAGATCCGAGCCAGCCGGGCGAAATCCTGCGGTTCGGTCATCAGCAGCAGCGCAGCCGAACCAATCGAGCCGGCGCAAACCGCCGACCAGTTGTTCGTCAGTTCCTCCCAGTGATAAGGGCCATGCTCCAGAAAAGGCTGGAACAGTCGTTCATCCACCAGTTCGGCGATCCGTACCCGCAACAGCTCCGGCAGACGCGAGCCCAGCAGCAAAGATAACTCCGCCAACGCAAAGCCCGTCTCCGCCGAGAACAGGTCGATGGTCTCGGAGACCGGACGCTTCGCCTCCACATGTGCGGGCAAGCACCAGGTAAGTTCGCTGCAGATCGCCCAGACGGCATCCCGCAGCGCTGCTTCGTACACTGCCGACTCCGGTTCAAGCAGCGACAGAAAGGCGAAGGTGTTCAACCGCCGTCGCTTCTCAAAATACACCCGCTCATACTCCAGCCGCGAGCCCTGAACGGCAAATAATGAAAACAGCGAATAAGTCAGCTCTTCCGCCGGGCACTTTAGCAGCCGTTCCCCCTCGCTGCGGATTACTTCAAGCTCGGCCTGAGCCTCCGACGCTTCACGCAACGATGTCCAAAACGCCTGTCCGCCGCCGGGCGGATAATAATCCTCTGCCTTCAAAGGGATGAGACTTTCGGCCAGCTGCTCCCAGCCTTCGCGAACGGTCATCCGTGTTCCTCCTTCCACCGCAGCCCAAAACGACGGCGTTGACTAAGCTAAACCAATCCAATCCGGATGTCATTGCCGGAGCAGGTTGTGATCACAATCGCCCGCTCCCCAATCGTAAGGTTTAACGCTTCAGGCGCCGCCGGCTGCCATGAGGCTCCCGGCGACGGATCGCCGTAAACCGCCGAAGCAAGCAGATGAACCCCCGGTTCCAGGGAAGCAAGCAGCGTGGGAAGAACAGTGCGAGGGTATAGAACGTTCGTATTGGCGTTCGGGCGAATCAGCTCGGCCGATTCGAAGCCAAGCAGACTTTGCACTCCGCTGGCTCCAACGGGACTGGCGGCTCCGGCAGCGATCCGACCAGCTTCCGCCCCCCCTGTCCGTTCCCCCTCGATCCACTCCGTTAACTCCGTCTCCACTCCCAGCGCGAATCCTCCTTCCGCGATGTCCAGCGCTCGCTTCGTCTCGATGCGATGAATCCGCACATGCCAGGGGAGTCCGGCAACGATCCAGGTGTGCACCTCCACGTTCGACCAAGGCTTCCATACCGCATACAGCACGTTATCCTGGATCGATGTCTTCTGATTGCGGCGTCTTACCCGGTACAGGTTCTCCCCGCGTTCGCTGAGTGCCAGCATGGAATCAAACGCACCTTGGGACAAGCCCCACTCCGCGCGCGGTACGCTAAACCCAAACCCGGTGGAATACACGAACTTCTCGTATTTTGCCGAGGTATGGGTGTGCTCGTTCGTGCCGCGATGACCGGTGTTGAAGGCTGCTACGTGGCCGGACGCAGGATCACGGGCCAGCACGAGATGTGCCGGTCGCTGGACCTTCAGCGCCGGCAGCTCCGGCAGCGGCAGCTCCTCCGCCGTCCAGAACGGATGGTCCTCCGGCAAGGCCAGCGGCAGGAACGCTTTCAGCGACCAATATGGCGAACCCGGCGCATTGTAGTTCTCCGCCATCACCAGGTTCGGATAGGCATAGCCCACGGTGAGCAGCCCCTCGGAACTGCGAATGGGCTGACTTAACCACCAGCGCAGATTGCGCAGCACCAGACCTTTGATTACCCCCATCGGCAGCACGTCTACACCGGCATAGGCCAGTGCGCTCCAAAAGGCGGATTGGGCGAAGCGGTAGGTTAAGCTGCGCCCGTACGGCAGCGCGGCACCGTCCGGGGCGAACCAAGCAAGAAACTCGCCTGCGAACATCGCGGCCCGCTCTTTATACACTTGCGCACGCCGCGGATCTTCCTGTTCCATGATCCGTGCGTAGAGCAGCCCGTAATAGTGAAATGCGAACGGGACGTAATAATCGCTGTGTCCCCCAACGCCGTCGCTGTACCAGCCATCTTCCAGATAGAATACGTCCAGCCGGTTTAGATTTCGCTCCAGCTGCTCCGCATCGTAAGGCAAGCCAACTTTACGGAAGCCCACATTCACCAGCACGTTAAAGAACAACCAATTGCAATCGTGACAGGGGTGCTGATTTATCTGATTCAGCCAGCGGTACAGCCGATCACGTTCCTCCGGGTGAAGCGGTTCCCAAATGTGTTCCGGGATCAATGCCAGCGCGTAGCCAAAAACCGCCATCTCCACGAGCCGTTGATCATAATCGCCGACCTCGCCCCAATACTCCGGATGATCCGGGTTCGTGCCGCAGCGGATTCCGTCCAGAACAACGTCCCATAACTCACTGCTGCCGCCGCCCGCAAGCAACGGTACTAATCCCCACAGCACCCGAGAGAACCCTTCCATCTCCGCTACAGCCGCCGGGTAGGATACCCCGCTCTTGCCAAGCCCAAGCCGGGCGCCGCCTTCACTATAGAACGGCCGTAGGGGATGCACCAGTTCTTCCAACACGTTCACCATGTCGCTGCGCGTTTGGAGCGGGGCATTAACGGTCAAACTATTCATTACTTCAGCTCCTTTCATCCGAGACTACCATTTATTACCCCTTGATGCCGGACGAGGCCACACCTTGGACAAAATATTTTTGCAGCGCGAGGAAGACGATCAGCACCGGAATGATCGAAATGACGCTGGCGGCCATAATTAACCCATATTCAGCGGAATATTGCGTAATGAACATCCGCAAGCCGATTTGGATCGTTTTGAGCTCCGTCTTGGTCAAGTAAATCATCGGCCCAAGGAAATCGTTCCACGTATTGACGAACGTGAAGATCGTCAGCGTGGACAGCGCCGGCTTTGAGAGCGGAAGCATGATTTTGGCCCAGATCCCATATTCATTAAGTCCGTCAATCCGTGCCGCTTCGCAGAGCTCATCCGGAATGCCTTGATAGAACTGACGCATCAAAAACACGCCAAACGCCGAAAACGCCTGTAGAAAAATAATCGCAAGATGGGTGTTGTTTAACCCCATGGAACGCATCATGATAAACTGCGGAACCATGTAGGCTTGCCACGGAATGGCAATAGTCGCAATATAGCCGAGAAACAACGCATGTCTCCCTTTGAACCGCAGCTTCGAAAACGCATATGCCGCAAAGCTGGAAGTCAGCAGTTGCAGCAAAGTAACGATCACCGAGAGCTTCGCGGTGTTGTATATAAACCGGCCGAGCGGGATCCGCGTCCAGATCTCCACGTAGTTCTGCCATCTTGGAGCATCCGGGATCCACTGCATCGGGAACGAGAAGACATCCTTATTTAATTTCAGCGAGGACGACAGCATCCACGCATAAGGAACAAGCATGCATAGCACAACGACCGCGAGCACCAGGTACGCAAAAATCTTGGCAACGGTTTTGACTTGTTTGTTAGCTCCTGTCATTTTTGCATCCTCCTATTGTCCGTACTTCTTCTCGCCCTGGAACTGAATCAGTGTAATCCCCAGAACGAGCAGGAACAGCACGATCGCCATAGCGCTGGCGTACCCGTAATCCAGCGAGCGGAACGCGGTATTGTAGATTTGATAAACAAGTACCCGGGTCGAATTGTTCAGCTGATTATCGGCACCGGCGAACAAGTTAATAAAGATGTCGTACACTTTAAACGAGTTGATAATCAGAATCATCAGGACAAAGAACGTGGTAGGGGCCAGCTGCGGGATCGTCACGTTGGTGAATCTTTTCCAAGGGCCTGCCCCGTCCAGCTCGGCAGCTTCATACAGCTCGGGATTTACTCCCTGCAAACCTGCCAAATAAATGACCATGTAGTAACCCATATTTTTCCACACTGTAAAAAGAATGACCGTAAACATCGCCCAATCTTTATCTGCCGCCCAGCGGGGCAAATCCTCAATGGGGATGCCGGTGATCGAGTGCAGCAGATTGTTCACCGGCCCCATCGTGGGGCTGAACACGAAATTCCAAACGGCTGCCACGGCAACCAGTGAAGCGACATAGGGGAAGAAGAACACGGTTCGCATAAAGTTGCGGCCAAACAGCTTCTGATTAAGCAGGATCGCCAGTGCCAGCGCACACACCATCGTTAACGGCACCACGCCAATCGTATAAATAATGGTGTTCCAGAACGCCTTGTGAAAGGTGCTGTCCTGCAACAGCCGGGAGAAGTTACGCAATCCCACGTACTCCATCGGGTTAGCCCCGTCCCATTTCACAAAAGCGAGTACAAACGCATAAACCATCGGCACCAGCGTAAACACGGCAAAGCCGATGAAGTTGGGGGCAATGAAGCTGTACGCCACCAAATGATCTTTGACGTTCTTAGACAACGCGCTTCTTTTAACTGCTTTGGTTCCTAACACGGGTTCATTCTGCATGATTTCTCCTCCAAACCTACTTGTGCTAGAGCATTGGGAAAAAAAGGCGGGCTCATAAGGCCCGCCCCTGGCAGCATCGAAATCTCATGCGAGATCAGATTAGTTATTAAGTACCTCTTGCACCCGTTTCTCCATATCTGCCAATCCTTCGTCGATGGTCGCATTTTTCGTCATGATGTTGTCGTGTGCTTCGTTCAGAACGACCTCGATGTCCGCACTCTTCTCATGCAGCGGCATTTCCAGATAAGTTCTCTCGGTCGTGAGAGCTGCTTTGCTGTTCTCGTCCGTCGGGAAGCCGTCCATGGAAGCGATGGAGCTAACCACTTCATCGTTCTTGATCGCCGGAATCGTACCTGTGGATGCGATCACTGCTGCACCTTCTTCACCGGTAACGAATTTCAAGAAATCTAAAGCGGCATCTTTGTTAGCGGACTTTTGGTTTACAGCCAGGGAAGTAATGGTCCCCAGCGTTGTTCCGGCAGGTACGCCGTCCGGATGCGGATATTTCACGATCCCCCAGTTGGTAGCCTGGGATTCGCCGCTCTTCACTTTCTCAATTTGCGTAGCGATAAACCAGCTGCCCATGTTCATCATCGCAACGGAGTTATTGTAGAATACGCCGGAATAGTGAGTGCTGGAGGTTTTTAACGTAGCGTAGTCCATCACGATGCCGTCGTCTTGCTGTTTCAGAATTCGTTCGTAAATTGGTTTCAAAAATTGATAATTTCCATCCACGATGGTGTTCTTGCCGTCCAGGATGCCGAACAACTGTACTGCACTGCGCCAAGTGTGGTAGTGCGCGCCGTATACTTTTTCCGAGCCGCTGCCGGACGTCATTTTCCGGGCCAACTCGTCGTATTGATCCAGTGTCATATCGTTGGTAGGATAAGGAACTCCGGCTTTGTCAAACAGGTCCTTGTTATAGTAAACGACCCAGAAGTCACTGCGGAAAGGCAGTGCGAACACATCGCCGTTCATTTGAATTTGTTCTACCGTTCCGCCATAGAGGGAAGTATCAATGCCTTGAGTGTCAATGAAGCTCTTCAGCGGTTCCAGATGGTTCTGCTTCACCAGGTTGACGTAGCCCGGGATGTCCTTGATGGTCAGAATATCCAGGTCAGCCCCACCGGAGAGCTGCGTACTGAGCATCGTCATGTAGTCGGTAGAGCCAAGGTCAACATATTCGATCGTTACGTTCGGATGGTCTTTCTTATAAGCATCGATCAAAGGCTGGTAGTAAGCAGTGGCTTCCCAATCCCACAGCGCCCATTTCAGTGTGACCGGCTTATCGCTTGTCTCATTGGAAACGCTTGCAGAATTGTTCGTTTGAGGCTCTGTGGTATTCGCTTTGCCTGAGTTTCCGTTGTTGCCGGAACAACCTGCCAGCAGACCTATAAGAAGAACGGCCGCCAAGGTAATACCGAATATTTTCTTTCGTCTCATCTTCAAACCCCTTTTCCTCCTGTTTTGAACTTGCAGATCGGCAGCGCCGAATCCTTAGGTTCATGGTATCGAAATCTAAAATGAAAGGGCATACATTTTTACGTTCTTTTCCTACACTTTTCTATTTGGTTCTTCAAGAAACGAATGAAAAGCTGTAAAATCATACTCAAAAGATGTAAAAATGGTTGTTTATGAACCTTACCGCTACCGACGATGTCAACTCATGTTATTGTTATCTATATCGGTTAAAACTCGCATTGATCTTACTCCGGATGAGGTGATCGACACGCGCGCAAGAAAAGCCACTATCAAAAGCCGGATCATCCTGATCATGACCGTGTTTGCCTTGCTGATCGCAGGAATTCTGTCTTTTTTCAGCTACGAGCTGATCTCGTATTTTCAACGGAAAACCACCATTCAGGCGACAGAATTTAACCTGCAACTCGTCTCTCATATCATCGATCAAGATTTAAATAACTTGTATACTTTGGCTTTGACCAGCAGTACGAACTCGCCTACCAATCAGCTGATTCAGGACTATTTTATCTCACCGGAAGCCAGCGCCAAAGATCGGCTGAATGCCTTCTTGTCAATGCAGGAGGACTTCCGGGTGAACCGGTCCAACAGCTACGTGCGACGCCTGATCATCACGGATCACCAAGATAAGTTCATTCAGGTCGACAATTCTGGAAGCGCTTCAGTTCCGTTGAATATTCATAATATAACCCAGCTTCCCGGTCTGGTCCCAGATGCGAAGGAAGCTTGGGAGCGCGTGATCCAGGACCCGTTCTCCCGCTCCAGCGGCATCCCCATCGTTCTGCCAATTTACGGTGAACGGGCTGCACGCATTGGGACGGTCTATCTTCTGGCGAACACCTCCGTGATCACCGATAAGCTTAAAGGCTACAGTCTGCCGGAGGGCTCGGAATTGCTGCTCTCCCTTGGCAGCCAAACGTACCGGATCGAAGGGGACAAAGTGCAGGAAATCGAAAGCCCTTACACATTGTTGCCGTATGATCAAAGTGAAGCCACCGGGGCGCTCACCAAGCTCGAGTGGATGGAGCAGGACGGGGAACGCCTCATCTCGGTGTCCTATCCGGTGCGGGAAGGCGTCAGACTCGCCCAAACGCTGGACAAGAAGCAATTTGCTCCACAGCTCAACGCTTGGCTACTGCTGATGATTGGCGTTTCTGTGCTGGTGCTGGCATTAAGCGGATTTATTATGTTGTATTTAACCCGCACCATCAGCCTGCCCGTGGAGAAGCTGCGCAAACGGATTGATAAGATCGCGCAAGGCAATTTCTTTATCGACCGGAATATTGAATGGAACAGCGAGCTCGGGGATGTGGGACGCGGCATCAATCGGTTGTCCCAGGATATTTTGACGCTGATGGAATCTCGTGTCGCGGACGAGAAGCAGAAGCAGGAACTGGAATATCGCATGCTGCAAAGCCAGATCAGTCCTCATTTTCTCTATAATACCCTGAACTCGATAAGATGGATGGCTACGATTCAGAACGCTACGGGTATCGCAGATATGGTCACCTCCTTATCGCGGCTGCTGCGCAGCATCGCCAAAGATCAACGCAAGCTGGTTCCGCTGCAGGAAGAGCTTAGCCTGATGAATGACTATTTCCTCATTCAGAAATATCGCTACGGCGGCACGATTACAATGGAACAAATCATTGATAACGAGGAGCTCCTTTCCAGTCTGGTTCCCCGCTTTACACTGCAGCCGCTGGTGGAGAATGCGATTTTTCATGGAATCGAACCGAAGGGGCGCGGCAACATCACGGTGTCTGTGGCCAAGAGCGGGTATGACATGCGGATTACGATTGAGGATAACGGCGTGGGAATGAGTGAAGCCCAAATTGAGGCGATTTTGTCCAAGCAAGAAGAACCCGGCTCCAAAGGCCTGTTCGAAAATATCGGGCTCCGCAGCGTACACGATCGGCTGCGTCTGACCTTTGGGGATCGATACGGCCTCTCGATCGAAAGCAAGTTGAACGAATTTACGAGAATGCATTTGCTGTTGCCCTGCCGGAAGTCTTGACCTCCAACTTTGACAACTTGTCGCTATCGTAAACCACGGGAGGAAGTGATCGTATGATTAAAATGCTGATTGCCGATGATGAGGCACTCGTCTGTATCGGCCTGCAGTCCATGCTCAAATGGGAAGATTATCAGATCGAAATCGTGGGCATTGCCCACAACGGTGCTCAGGCAGAGGAAATGATCGAATCGTTGCGTCCTGACCTGGTCATTTCCGACATTAAGATGCCGGTCAAAACCGGTCTGCAGGTCGCTGAATCCGTACGCGACAAATATGGCCGGATACCGCTCTTCATCTTCTTAACGAGCTATGAGGAATTTGAATACGCACGTCGCGCCATTCATCTTCAGGCAGCGGATTATTTAGTCAAGCTGGAGCTAACCCCGCAGATCCTGGCCGAATCCGTTCAGAAGGCCGTTGCCATGTTGGGGGAATACCAAACCGTGGAGAGTTACCCGAGTATGCTGTACCGCAGCAATTTGCATGCGCTGCGCGATAAATTTTTTATCCGGCTGTTTAATCAGCTGTTCGAGAACAAAAATCAGTTCCTGCTGCAACGAGACGATCTTGAGCTGGATTTATCCGCTCCTGCCCACCTCGTCTGCTCCTGCCGGATTCAGGGACCGGAGAGCGTCCCTCCGCGCGGGGATAAGCTGGTCGCTTTGTGCTCCAGCACGGTGCAGATGGCTAAGGATACACTCGCCTCGTCGCGGCCCTGCTTCGTAACCAGCCTGGATTTGCGGAACTTTGCAATTGTGCTGCCCCTGTCAGATCCAGATCCGAACCACTGGATGCCGGAAGTGGAGGAGCTCCTGCACCATATGGCAGAGGTGCTCCATTCCTATTTCAATGTAAAAATCATCGGCGCGGTTGGGAATGCCGTGGAGGACCCGTACCTGCTGCATGAAAGCTACCTGGCTGCCCGGCGGGCGTTGCCGTTTGCCCTCGATCAGCAATCGTTTGTCTTCTTCACCCAGAGCGAAGCGGAGAATCTCGCTTCCCCAGGAGTCGATGCCATCGTCTCCCGTTCGGAGATCCGCCGCGCCTTTGAAGAACTGGATACCCACGCATTGCACACCATGATCACGAATCTCATTGATCGGTTTAATGGCCGGCCGGAGTTAGTTGTACCCGCTACCGATGCGGCTTGCAATATTTTATATATGGCCACCTCTTTGCTGGCAGACGGCGAGAACGTGGTTGAGCAAATTTTCGAGAATGAGCCGGAGGGGTACCGCGCGATCTATAAAAAGCAAACAACCCAAGGCGTGATCGATTGGCTCGTGCAATTTCGGGACGGTTGCTGCGAAATCCTGTCTTCCCGCAAACAAAGTTACAAGGAGCAAATCGTGCGGAACGTGCAGGACTATGTGAAACGGAACTTGAACAGTAAGCTGTCCTTAAATCAGGTGGCGGATGTTTTTAACTTCAGCCCCAATTACTTAAGCCATCTCTTCTCCAAAACGGCCAAAATCAATTTCGTGGAATACGTCACGGAGACTAAAATCGCAGCCGCTAAGGAAATGATGGTTCGCGGTGAAGGGCGCATTTATGAAATCTCGCAGAAGCTGGGGTATGAAAGTGCGTTTTATTTCAGCAAAGTGTTCAAAAAAGTAGAAGGCATATCGCCGCGGGAATTTATTCAGCGCATGAACAGCTCGCTGCCTTCCAGCTGATCAACGCCGCAGAACGCTTTTTCGATGAATCTTCACCCGAGGATCGACGATTGTATAGAGCAGGTCAGCCAGAAAGTTGGCAACCACCACAAATGCAGAGATGATTAAGATGATCATGAGCAACACGGGATAGTTCCGGGATTGCGCGGAAAATACCGCCAAGCTTCCTATACCTCCCCAGTTAAAAACATTCTCGACCACCGCGGCACCCGATATCAGGGTCGGCAAATCCAGCATGATGATGGTAATGACGGGGACTACAGCGACTCTTAATGCATGTCGATAGGTGACTCTTCGTTCCGAGACCCCTTTCGCGCGGGCCAGACTCAGAAATTCGGAAGGCAGCACCTCAATCATGCTGGTGCGAACCATTTTCATATAATAAGCAATCAGTCCGATCGTAACTGTGGCCACGGGAAGAACCATGTGGTAGATAAGATCAATCCAGTCCCCCTTTTTGTTTGGAGCATGCATGCTGCTTGGCGGGAACCAGAACAATTTGAAGGCAAAGATGTCCTGCAGCCAGTGCCCCAACACAAACACGGGAATGCTGTAACCAACCAGGCTCAGGATCAAACCTAGTTTATCCGATAGCCCGTCCTGTCGTTTACTGTTATAAATGCCCCACGGTATAGCAATCAGCAAAGCAATGAGAAATGACGTACCCAATAAGTAAAAGCTATTCCAGAAATATCCCCAGATATAACTACTAATCGGTGTGTGATAATAATCCAGACCAAAGTTTCCATGCAGAAGGTCATTGATCCACCGGAAATATTGCTGGTAGATCGGCAAGTCCAGACCAAAGAGGTGCTTCTGTTCGTTCGCAAATTGAATTTGCTCTTCGGTCATCCCAATGCTAAGGGTCCACATATTCCCTGGCATCAGGCGCATCGCACAAAAACAAACGCTCATAACGATAAATAACACAAACACCGATTGAATAGCTCGACGAATCAGATAAGTCCACATTTGCATCCTCCCGAACCCCAATTTGTCACTTATTCTAACATAGATCATTTGAAATATGGCATTTATTTTTGTAAATCAAGTGTTAAATTTTCAAAGTTTTCATAATATGTTAGATGAAAGAGAGTTCCAAAGACGATGTAAAACCAGCACTAAAGCAAAATTTGTTGATTAATAGGTTATTTGCATTGCCTCACTGCGTCTTTTTCTCTTCACAACTCCATCGTGATTATGTCAGAATACTTCCCATAGTTAGAATGGCTGTGTTATCTTAAATATCCCACCTTTTCCATGAGATTCCTTATATTATTCAACATGAAGCCGGTTGAATCCTGCATTCCCCCTCATTTTCTGCGACATCGCATAAACAGCCCCTGCCATGAAGCGCAGGGGCTGTTGAGATAAAACGAATATAGATGAAAGATTAATCATTCCGCGGGAGTTCTACAGACACCTCGCGCCCCGCTTCAGCGGAACGCAGCACGCCGTCGATGATCGCTTGTTGGATCAAAATCTGCTCGCCGGGGATTGGCGCAGGACGACCGTCGCGCACCGCTTCAGCAAAGTCCCGGACCTTCTCATCGAACAAGTTCAGTTTGTGCTCGATAAGTGGAATCGGCGTCTGAGTATTCCGACCGTATTCGTCGTGGTACAGCGTAACCGATCCTACCGCACCGTCCCATACACCGGACCAAGGACCGCTGCCTGCCGGTGTAACCTTGAGTCCCGCATCGGTACCGAGGAACATCGTTGCGCCTAATGTGTCCATGTGCATGGCCCAGGAGATTTTGAACTGCAACACTAGATCGTTCTCGAAGCGAACCATCGCCACACCGAAATCCTCCACTTCAAACTTGGATGCTTCGGGATGGTAAAGCGGATTGCGGCCGAAATGGTTCGACGTAAAAGCAGATACCGTGAGCGGGCGAGGATAACCCAGCGTATTTAACGCCATATCCAATGAGTAGCAGCCGATATCCGCCATCGCCCCGGCCCCAGCCAGCTTCTTGCTGATAAACGTGCCTCCCGGCATTCCACGCCGGCGGCCGCCGCCCGTCTCGGCGTAATAGACCTTGCCTAACCGACCGGATTGCACAATTTCCTGCAACAGCTTCATATTCGGGTCATAGCGGGGCTGGAACCCGATCGTCAACATGTTGCCGGTGTCGCGGGCCACTTGCGTCATCTCCAGCGCCTCGGCCAACGTGACGGACATCGGTTTTTCCAACAACACTTGCTTGCCTGCCTTCAGCGAATCCACCGTTGTCTCGTGATGTGAGACGTTTGGCGTACAGATGCTGACGGCGTCCAGCTCTTGCTCGAGCAGCTTGCGATGGCCGTCATAGGCTGCCGCTCCGTCCAATTGCAGCGCCTCCACGAAATCCGCGGCTTTGCCGGGAATCACGTCGGCGACTGCCACGATCTCTACGAACGGAAGCTTCCGGTAAGCCGATACGTGGGCTTTGGCAATTCCGCCGCTTCCGATAATGCCGATACGTACATGTTTACTCATATGCTCGCTTCCTTCTCTCGTTTGGAATGGGGCGCCGAATGCTCGCCCGCATGCATTTTGCGGTACGCGCTTGGCGTTACTTCATACTTGCTCTTGAACACTGGGTACAGATAGTTTGGATTCGCGAAACCGTGGGCAATGGCGATCTCCTCAATCGCTTTGTCCGTCAGGAGCAGGTCCGAACAGATCGCGGTCAGCCGCGTATGCTCCAAATAATCGCGGAACGTCGTCCGCCCTTCACTTCGGAAGATCCGCTGAAGCTGCCGCGGGCTGATCCCGATGGCTTCTGCAACCTGTTCCAGCGAGATTGGCATGCTCTCGTTGTCCTGAATATATTGCGTGGCCAACTTGTAGCGATGGAAGCTCATATCCCGCTCAGGAATTCCCGTTCTGTCATCGGCCCGGTCCAGCACGCGAACGGTGCGCAGCAAAATCTGCACGATTTCCTGCTTCAGCAGCGTGTAGAAGCCAATCGGTTGTTCCTCCAAAATACGATACGCTTCCAAAAAACCACTCATCGCGTGGAACCGATCAACGACCGGTGCAACAGGCAATCGATCCAACGAGGTGATACACTCCTCCGCCTCCGCTGCCTCCAACTCGTCTCCCCAGCCGCCAGGTTGGCTGTCCGCCTCCAGCGGCTCGATCTCTAGATGAAGGCATAGCTCATACATCGGATCTTCCGGGTCTGACTCCTGGTAATGCACCAGATCCGGTCCGGTCAAATAGAACATCCCCTCGTGGAGATCATAGGTCTGGTCGACGAGAATGACTTTGCCTTTACCTTTCGGAATATAATGAAATTCATAGCCCGAGTGCTTATGAAACTGAATGATATGTCCAGGAGGAAACGAGGCCAGATGGCAGCGCAGCACGCGAATGCCGTAATCCCCCCAGCGGAATTGCAGCTCCAGCCGGTCGAGTGCATCCTGTCTTTCCGCCATTCTGGCGTACGGAAAAGGACTCGCGCTCCCCGCCGTTTTACGGTCAGTCGGCTTCTTCCCTGTCGATTCGCGATGATCTGCCCGCATCTTGATCCCTCTTTTCCTTCAATGGTCATCCTTGATGATTATTCAGCCAGTTCGTCGATCCGGATCGGCCGGCCTTCCGCTACCGAGCGATTCGATGCTTCCATGAGTTTAGTCAGATCCACAGCCGCTGCGATATTGTCCCTCGCCTCGGTGCCTAGTTTGATATGTTCCACCCATTGGCTGAAGGCATAAGGTAATCGGTCATCCAGTTCCAGCTTCTCCCACTGTTCGCTGCCGCCGTTGTAACGAACGACTGGAACTTCATCCGGGAATCCGTACAACAGCGTGCCTTCCGTTCCGTGGAGCTCGATGGAGAACGGCGAGTGGCTGTTCACAAAGCCCGCTTCAACGATGCCAATCGCCCCTTCCGCATAACGCAGAATGGCTACGGCGTTGTCTTCAACTTCCTTCCCTGTCACATAGCCGAAATTCGCACTTACACTCTCTGGCATCCCCAAGAAACGCCGCACCAGGTACATCGGATGGCAGCCCAAGTCGATAAGGGCACCGCCGCCACATTGCTCCTTCGAGAAGAAATGTTCAGGCAGCCAGTTCGCCGTCGCGCCGTTATGCGACAGCCGCACCCGCGCCATCGTCAGCTTGCCGAGCTTACTGCCTTGGAGCACCCGATCAATCGTCTGCGTGTAGCCGTCATACAGGCGCGGCAGCGAAACCATCAGCTTCACGCCCGCTTTCTGAACCGCAGCGAGTATATCCGAAACTTCCTTCGCCGTAGGGGCGATAACTTTCTCCGTGAAAATATGCTTACCTGCCTCCGCCGCCTTCACCATGACGTCGCGGTGCATATTCGTTGGTGCATCCACAATAACCGCGTCGATGTCGTCCTGCGCAAGCATCTCATCCAGTGAAGCATAGTACGGTACTCCATACTGCGCCGCTTTGGCCTGCCCGCGTTCGGGAAGTTCATCCCAAATCGCAGCCAGCTCCGTCTCAGGATGCTCTAGTGCCTGCTTCGTGTAGTCTTCTGCATGTACGTGCCAATAGCTGATTTTGCCAATACGAATCATTCGTTAGTAAGCCTCCTTGGCGTTTGACTTAAAATATACGACAACATAGACAGATTACACAACTTTTATAGCCATTATAATGAGTTTTCGTGCCATTTGAACTATAAATTGACGACATGGTGATAATCGTGGATTGGATCCCGCTGTAATCTACACGGAGCGTCCATTTGCATATTATAAGAAGACAAAAAAAGAGGCCTCTCAAAAGAGAGACCTCTTTAGGCTAGACTTTAAAGCCTATCTTACATCATGCCGCCCATACCGCCCATGTCTGGAGCAGCTGGTTTTTCTGGTTCTGGTTTGTCCGCGATCACGGCTTCAGTTGTCAGGAACAGGCCTGCAACGGAAGCTGCGTGTTGCAATGCGGAACGAGTTACTTTCGCAGGGTCAACGATACCTGCTTCGATCATGTTCACCCATTCGCCAGTAGCCGCATTGTAGCCGATGCCAACTGGTTCTTTCTTCAGGCGATCCACGATAACGGAGCCTTCTTCGCCAGCGTTTGCAGCGATCGTACGAACTGGCTCTTCCAGAGCGCGAAGCACGATGTTAACGCCCGTTTTTTCGTCGCCAGTTGCTTCAACCGCAGCTACTGCATTGTATACGTTCACGAGGGCTACGCCACCGCCGGAAACGATACCTTCTTCAACAGCTGCACGCGTAGCGTTCAGTGCGTCTTCGATACGCAGTTTGCGTTCTTTCAGTTCAGTTTCCGTAGCTGCACCAACTTTGATAACGGCTACGCCGCCAGCCAGTTTAGCCAGACGTTCTTGCAGTTTTTCTTTGTCGAACTCGGAAGTCGTTTCTTCCAGTTGCGCACGGATTTGGTTTACGCGAGCATCGATGTCGGCTTTGTCACCGCTGCCGTCCACGATGGTCGTATTTTCTTTCGTAACGATAACTTGACGAGCGTTACCCAATTGCTCGATCGTCGTGCTCTTCAGATCCAGACCAAGTTTCTCTGTGATCACTTGGCCGCCAGTCAGAGCAGCGATATCTTGCAGCATCGCTTCACGACGGTCGCCGAAGCCAGGAGCCTTAACAGCTACCGCGCTGAACGTACCACGCAGTTTGTTCACGATCAGCATGGCTTGAGCTTCGCCTTCGATGTCCTCAGCAATGATAAGCAGCGGTCTGGATTGTTGTACGATTTTCTCCAGAATTGGCAGGATTTCTTGCGTGCTGCTGATCTTCTTGTCGGTGATCAGGATGTATGGATTTTCAAGTACGGCTTCCATTTTGTCCGTATCTGTAATCATGTAAGGAGATACATAACCGCGGTCGAATTGCATCCCTTCAACCACTTCAAGCTCCGTTGCAAAGCCACGGGATTCTTCAACCGTGATTACGCCGTCTTTACCTACTTTCTCCATCGCTTCAGCGATCAGTTCGCCAACTTCTTCGTCAGCCGCGGAGATTGCAGCAACTTGAGCGATCGATTGTTTGCCTTCGATCGTTTTGGAGATCTTCTTCAGTTCTTCGACTGCAGCGCGAACCGCTTTGTCGATCCCTTTACGCAGGCCGATTGGGCTAGCGCCGGCAGTAACGTTCTTCAGACCTTCACGGATCAGGGCTTGTGCCAGAACCGTTGCCGTTGTCGTACCGTCACCGGCTACATCATTGGTTTTCGTCGCAACTTCTTTAACGAGCTGAGCACCCATGTTTTCAAAGGCGTTTTCCAGTTCGATTTCCTTTGCGATCGTTACGCCGTCATTCGTGATGAGCGGGCTGCCGAATTTCTTCTCCAGTACAACGTTGCGGCCTTTAGGACCGAGCGTTACTTTTACTGCGTTTGCCAAAGCGTCAACCCCACGAAGCATCGCGTGGCGGGCGTCTTCACTGAATTTAATCTCTTTTGCCATTGTTCAATTACCTCCCATATAGTTGTGTAGATATTCGTTCAGATACGAATCGGCGGATTAGCCGATGATCGCGTGGATGTCGCTTTCTTTCATAATCAAATATTCTTTGCCTTCGTATTTCACTTCAGTGCCAGCATATTTGGAGAAAATAACGCGGTCTCCTTCTTTCACTTCCAACGGAACGCGGACGCCATCTTTCAAAGTTCCGCTGCCAACGGCGATGACTTTACCTTCCTGTGGTTTTTCTTTGGCTGTGTCTGGAAGCACGATGCCAAATGCCGTTGTCTCCTCTTGCTCGATCGGTTGCACGAGAACGCGTTCACCTAAAGGTTTGATCATGAAAAAACAGCCTCCTTTAAATATGTGGTGTTATGTGTAGATGTTGTCATTAATATTAGCACTCGATCATCCCAAGTGCTAACAACCACTTTTATATTACTCAAGTTGCGAATAGATTTCAAGTTCCTTTGTACAAATTTTTTTCTTTGTTTCATAGGATTAATAGCGTGCCCTTCCCATTGTATCCTTGCGCTTGGATAAATATTCCGAAGGAATGGACGAGCATGGTCTGCGGGCTTGGTGCCGGGGGATTGGGCCGCAAAAAAGAGGGGAGATCATCGTACAAAGTTCACGTCCATCTTGGGGGGTTTAGGGCGGCGAAAAGGGCTAGTTTGCAGCCCTCTTCAGGGTTAAGGATGCACAACACCCCCTGTTTTAGACGAAATAGCGTAGCTGGCAAGCGTTGGAGCGCAGGTTCGCTGTGGCTGCAGGTGTCTCGGCTGTTGTTGCTGTTGTTGCCACAGTCACAGTCACTGCCAATAGTCACTGTCACTGCCACAGTCACTTCTGTCACTATTCCTGCAGTTCTTCTGTTGTTGATCCGCAAGTGACTCTGATGCCGCTAATTTTAGTTACTCCGCGAGTTCCCAATTGCCAACTCATTACGCTACCGCCGCGCAAGTTACTTTTACTGTTCTAGTTGCGCCTGACTGCGCTTACCCGCACCCGCCGGGCGCCGTGATCTGTTCCGGCTAACGCTTGCCACAGCGCTTATTTCGGCCAAATGAGGGGAATTTCTTTTCTAACGCTTGCCAGCGAGCTTATTTACTCCAAATAGCCCCGTTTCGAGGGCGAAACGGGCAAATAAGCTCTCTCATCAGCGTTAGATTCTCATCGCCCCCGTTTTGGGCCCAATAGCGTTGCTGGTAAGCGTTAGCGCGCAGCTTCGCCTCTGCGCCTGACTGCGCTTACCTGCTCCTAACCCGCCGGGCGCCGTGATCTGTTCCGGCTAACGCTTACCACAGCGCTTATTTCGGCCAAATAAGGGGAATTTCTTTTCTAACGCTTGCCAGCGAGCTTATTTACTCCAAAGGGCCCCGTTTCGAGGGTGAAACGGGCAATTAAGCTCTCTCATCAGCGTTAGATTCTCATCGCCCCCGTTTTGGGCCCAATAGCGTTGCTGGCAAGCGTTAGCGCGCAGGTTCGCCTCAACGGTGTTCGCCGGAGCCCATCAACGCACACAAGTTCCCTCACCGAGTCAGCGGCCCCCTCACCGCGAGATCGACTCGCTTACATGGCAGCGGCTCGCTCAGGCTACAGGGCTTTCTCGCGCGCCGGACGGCGACTCCCCCTCCACTACTGCCGCCCACACAGCACTCGCCAACCAAGCCAAGCCCTGCCCGGCCAAAAGAAAAACGCGCCCCACTTACGCAAAGGCGCGTTCTTTCATTTATACATTTCCGCTCGTGCCGCATCCGCCGCCTGCTGCTTCGCATATACCCGTTTGGACAAGAGCACGCTCAGCTCATAAAGCAGAATCAGCGGGATCAGCACCAGGAAGGCAGAGAACAAATCCGCCGGCGTGATCATCACCGAGATGACCACAAGTGCGAAATACGCGACCCGGCGCATCTTCTTCAGCCGCATCGGCGTTAAGATTCGCAGCTGCGTCAGAAACAAAATAATCAACGGCAGCTCGAACAACAACGAAATCGGCAGCACGATATTGGTCAGAAATTTGAAATAGTCCGCCATTCCGTAGGTCTCGACGAGTCCCAGCTCTTTATTTAATGAACCGGTGAACGTCATCGCCAGCGGGAATACCACATAGTAACCAAAGGCCAGACCTGCCAGAAAAAAGACGAACACATACGGGATATACCTCGCGGTCGCTCGGCGTTCCTGGGGCTTCAAGCCGGGGCTGACAAACGCCCATACCTGGTACAACGTAAAGGGCAGCGTGATCCCAAAGGCAACCAACATCGCAATTTTCATATACACGCCAACGCCGTCCCAGAACGAAAACGCGTTCAATTCGATGGTCACGCCGGATAGGGCGTTTCTCGTCAAGAAGTGATAGATCGGATCAACGACGAAAAAAGCCGCCACCAGCACCACGACAAACACGATGCAAACCGCTACCAATCGTCGCCGCAATTCGGTTAAATGATCTACGAGACTTTGCGCTTTGTCTTTCTCCGACATCTCAGGTTCTCCTTTCCCCGCCGGGCTTCCCTTCCCATCTCAAGCAAAATCCCTCCGCTAAGGAAGGGATCAAGGTTACGTCTATGCAACTGATTGGCTGCTCCCGATTATTCGGGAAGACGGCGGTCGTCCGGTTTGGGACCCTCTACCTGTGGTTGCGGTGCGGGCTCCGCTCTTCTGGCTTCCGGCTGATCATCAACGATATCCCGGGTAGCCTCCTTGAATTCACGGAACGTGCGTCCAACCGCCCGCCCCAGATCAGGTAATTTATTTGGACCAAATAACAGCAACGCCGCGATCACAATCAACAAAAATCCGCCTGCGCCCATGGGAATTCTCCTTTCGTTACAGCATTGAAATCGACAAGGTCTTCCAATAAAAATCACTCGCCCACATCATACCATAACGAATATCACAGTTACAGTCTATTTCTTTAACAACTTCGCGAAGTAGTAGAAAAATAAGTCCCGTAATTGTGTAACGAACAGAACATCGAACTATAAACGGAATTGTCCCGTTACCATCAGCAGCGCTTCCGGCAGTTGATCCATGATCGCTGCCAAATTTTCATGCACTCCTTTAGGCGTTCCCGGCAAGTTCACAATCAGCGTCCGTCCGCGAATGCCCACGATTCCCCGGAACAACATCGCCGCAGGGTTCTTCTGCATTAATCGGTACCGCATGGCCTCTGCCATCCCGGGCACTTCACGTTCGATTACCCGGCGGGTGGCTTCCGGCGTCACGTCCCGAATCGCCAGCTCCGTCCCCCCTGTTGTCAGCACCAAATCAGCGTGAAAATAATCGGTCATTTCAATCAATGCGGCGATAATTTCATCCGGTTCATCGGGGACAATCCGGTATTCCACGATCTCGCCGCCCAATTCTTCCTCCACCAGCTCACGGATTACTTGGGCACTCGTATCTTCACGTTCTCCCCTTGCTCCTTTGTCGCTGGCGGTAAGGATCGCTGTTTTCCAAACCATGAAGTCACCCTCCTCATCCATATAGGAACTCCCTTTGAAGTCCAACGTAATGCCGGATCATGTCGATTCATGCTGATTTTCAACTGCAAACTTATCTTCTTTATCTATATCAAAATCTAACAGCCGCCGCAAATATTACGAACGCACATAATCTCCGCTCTTGCCGCCGGATTTCGAACGCAGCAGCGTCGGACCGATAACCATGTCCTTTTGCAGCGCTTTGCACATGTCATACACGGTCAGCGCCGCAGCCGACACCGCAGTGAGCGCCTCCATCTCCACGCCGGTCTTGCCTTCCGTCTTCACCGTGGCTTCAATATACAGCTCGTCCCGTCCGTTGTCGCCAAACGTAATGTTGACTCCGGTGAGCGCCAGCGGGTGACACATCGGAATCCAATCGGACGTCCGTTTGGCCCCTTGAATCCCAGCGACCTGGGCGACGGCGAGCACATCCCCTTTGCCAATCCGACCTTCCTTAATCGCCTCGAGGGTGGGTGGGAGCATGGTGATTTTCGTCTCTGCCACGGCAACGCGAACGGTTGCAGATTTCCCGGAAATATCCACCATCCGGGCGCGTCCTTGTTCATTAAAATGCGTCATGCCTTGCCCTGATTCCGAGTTTGCCAAGCTTATCACTACTTTCCTTCATATATATCGTTCCTTTTGCCGTAAACAGCAGATCCAGGCGGAAGTCATGTGATTCCATCGGGATCGCCTCCGGCAGGATCAGCTCTTCCAGGGCGAGGGCGCCGAGGACAACCTGGTTTAAGCCGCCGCTGCAGCGAGCCAATTCGTCGATCAGGCGATCGTAATACCCGCCGCCAAATCCGATGCGCCCTCCCTTCAGATCAAAAGCCAGCCCCGGAACCACAATCACATCGATCTCGGGATAGCGCTCGGGAGGCCAGATGACCGTATGCGAAGCCGGCTCCAGAATCCCCCAGGTACCTGGCACTAAGTCAGCCATTCCGGTCACCTCATGCAACGTTAGGCTGCGCTGCGCACCAATCTTCGGCACAAGCAACCGGTCTCCTTGGGCCTGGCAGCTGTCCATGAAGGCCAGCGTATTCGGCTCATCCCGGAAAGAAACGTAGCAGAATACGTTTAACTTCCCGCCGCGCTGCGCCCGCAAGGGGCTCAGTACCTCCAGCTCCGCCATTCGGCTGGCGGCCAAGGATTGTTCCGTACGGGAAGCTTCCGGGATTTCGGCGCGAACCGCCAACATCCGCTGGCGCAGCTCTTTTTTGGCATCCGCTGGCTCCATATGAAACCTCCCTTTCCGCTCCTGCCTTCCATTAGCCGGCCTTCGTTCAAGTGGCTTGGACGAACCCGGCTGATCTCTTCCTTAGTGTATCATTGTTATATCAAAATGAAAACTAATGCATCCGCTTTGCAAAAGCTGAACTTTCAAGCAATCAGCGATGCATTTCGCGTTGGTTTCATGTACACTGAAGGTACGTGTTTCACCAAATCTATCACATTTATCATGCACGGACTGCAAATCTTTTTTTGGAGGATCGAAACCGTTATGCTGCTTCAAGCTTCGAACATTACAAAATTATACGGCGTGACCCCCGTGCTGGAAGGCATAAACCTTCAGGTGCTTGAACGGGACCGGATCGGTCTTGTAGGCGTCAACGGTGCGGGCAAATCGACGTTTCTGCAAATTTTAGCCGGCGAGCTTTCTTATGATGGGGGACAAATTTTCAAAGCCAAAGAAACTACGATCGGATACCTAGCGCAAAACAGCGGATTGCAATCGGATCGCACCATCTGGGAAGAGATGCTGGCGGTGTTCGCCCCGCTCATCGAAACGGAACGTGAGCTGCGCCGAATGGAAGAACAGATTGCTGATCCGGAGCTGGCCCGGGATGAGAAAGCGCATCAGGAATTGCTTGACCGCTATGCGCTGAAATCCGACTGGTTCAAAGACCACGGCGGCTATGAAATGGAAACTCGCATCCGGATGGTACTGCACGGCATGGGATTTGGCGATTTTCCGCCGGACACGCCTATCGCAACATTAAGCGGCGGACAGAAGACCCGGCTCGCTCTTGCCCGAATCCTGCTTCAGGCCCCTGACCTGCTGATGTTGGACGAACCAACCAACCACCTCGATATCGCAACGTTAACCTGGCTTGAAGATTATTTGCGCAATTATTCCGGCGCCCTGCTAGTCGTCTCACATGACCGTTATTTCTTAGATCGGCTCGTCACAGCCATCGTAGAGATTGAACGCCATCAATCGCGCCGCTACACAGGCAACTACAGCTGGTATATCGAGTTGAAGGCGGCGGAGTACGAAAGCCAGCTGAAGCAATATGAGAAACAACAGGATGAAATCGCCCGGATGGAAGCATTTATTCAGAAGAACATCGTTCGAGCTTCCACAACGAAACGGGCGCAAAGCCGACGTAAAGCGTTAGAGAAGATGGAAGTTCTCGATCGTCCGCTCGGCGACCCAAAACGCGCAAGCTTCTCCTTCGAAGCCGAAGTGATGACGGGGAAAGAAGTACTGCACGTCAACGGCCTGTCCTACGCGTTTGCGAACAAGTCCAAACCGCTGTTCCAAGACGTCAACTTCGACCTGTACCGCGGCGAAACCGTTGCTTTGATCGGACCAAACGGGATCGGGAAATCTACCTTATTAAAAATTCTGACTGGTGAGCTGAAGCCAACCGATGGGACCATTACCTGGGGAGCTAAGGTCAAGATTGGCTATTACGACCAGGAGCAAACGCATCTGAACCCGGCCAACACCGTATTGGAGGAAGTGTGGAGCGCATTTCCACATATCGAAGAAGCCCGAATTCGCAGCGTACTGGGCAATTTCCTGTTCAGCGGTGACGACGTGCTTAAGAAAGTAGCAGCGTTAAGCGGCGGTGAGAAAGCTCGGGTGGCGCTGGCCAAGCTAATGCTGCTAAAAGCCAACGTCCTGATTCTGGACGAACCGACCAACCATTTAGACCTATTCAGCAAGGAAGTGCTGGAGTCCGCATTAATGGAATACGATGGAACGCTCCTGTTCATCTCCCATGACCGTTACTTCCTGAACAAGATGGCCGAGCGGATTGTCGAATTGCATCCGAACGGGGCAGAACATTTCCTGGGTAATTATGATGATTATTTGGCGAAAAAACAGGAGCTGGCTGAACTCGCCGCCGATCAGGCGATAAATGGAACTGCGAAGGTGTCCGTAAATTCCGCTCAGAAGCAGGCCGAGCCGGAGGCACCTGCCGCCAAGTCCGGTGCTGCTTCCTATGAAGCCGATAAGCAGGCCAAACGGGAGGAACGAAACCGCCAACGCCGCATCGAGCAGCTGGAGGCGTTGATCTCCAAGTTGGAGGATGAAATCGCCCAACTCGAAAGCGAACTGGCCCTTCCTGAGGTGTATCAGGACTATACCGCAGTTCAAGAGCGACAAGACGAGATTGACCGTCGGAAAGAGCAGCTTTCCTCCGCATATGAGGAATGGGAAGCGCTGGCCGAGGGGTAGGCTCACAAATTTTTAGCAAATGTTCATTTTTTCTCGTTCAAGTTATTCACAACTTTATCCCCATTATGCAGAATCGTTGATACTTCAAAACGGCCCGCTGGGCCGTTTTTTTGCAGGGATATCGTCGTTTTTTGTCGCATGCTAGTTTTATCCACTAAATTATTCACATTATCCACAATTTTCTGAAAACATAACTTATTGTTTTCTGAAACCAGATTCATCGACCGACACACCGCGCTTTCATTTAATTTTCACAAAGATAGCTAACAAGCTGTGGATAACCTTGTCCACAGCTTGACAAAACTTTCGTCTTAGGTCTATCTCCTCAACTTTCTCCAAGCTCATGCTTTGCTTCCCAACCATCCCAAGCTTCTGATGCTTCCCTCCCATTTTTCTTCCATTTCGCCATCATCTCCGCTTCGCGCCCTTTGAAACCATTCGAAATGCCTATTGCCCTGCCCATTTTAAAATCTTTATGATCTCTAATAGAGTTGCGGCCGAAAAAACACATACGCCGTCAAATATTCACCGAAAAGGAGAGAATGGAATGAAATTTGTCAAATGCGCTTCAATCGCCGCACTAGGCGTCAGCCTCATCTTTGTGGGAGGATGCCAAATGCTTGGCACATCTAAAGGCGCTTCTTCCACGACATCCCCTTTTACGGAATCCAAGCTGCCTGGCGGAGGGCTGGCCCTTCCGGAAAATGAACGGCTTCATCTGTCAACGAATAAGCAATGGATCGAAAGGGAAGGTCATCTGTCCGACCTGATTCGTCTGCAATGGACAGGAGACCGCGCCAAACCGGCTATCGCCTGGGCCGATGAGCAAGGCAAAGACAAAACCGCGATTATCTCGCATGATAAAGCGAACAATCCGGAACAACATGACCATAAGCATATTTCGATTGAAACCACGATGTCGCCGACTGGGGAATATAAAGATCAGCTGTTTACCCGCCTGGAGATTCCTTATGATACCGACGTTGCGGAGATTCGTACCCATTCGTCCAACTTCAACGTCATGGATGGGATTTTGCGGGTAGCCGGCGAAGGCAATCGGGACGTACAATTCGCCGTCACCGGCAAGGATAATGCCACGACTCCGCTTTGGAGCCTGCGCGCCAACAGCGCTGAGCTTAGCGGCAATAACGTTGGAGCAGATTTTAACCTGATCCGTTACTCGGACGAAGGAGAAGCGATCGACAGCGCGCTTACGGTCAAACGGGAGAACGGCCAAGTTGGCATCGGCACAGACGACCCACAAAGCGCCTTGGATATCCAAGGGGATCGCATCCGTATTCGCGAATCCCACACTCCGGCTTCCTCCAAGGCCCCGGGGAATCCTGGAGATATCGCTTGGGATGAGAACTATATATACATCTGCGTGGCCAAAGACACTTGGAAACGGACCGCTTTATCCACTTGGTAAAGCGAACACTTCAATCTAACTCTATCCGAATCTGCCGGGCCCCATACGTTGGGTTACCCGGCTTTATTCTGCTCTAAAAAGGCGCTTGCTTGAAACCATAGGAGGTTCCCGAGTAGAATAATAAAATAACTTTAAATTTTAGAGATAGGGGCCAAACCGCCATGACTCGTAAAACAGTCCAAAACGTCACCGAGCTGATCGGCGAGACTCCGGTCGTCAAATTAAACCGGCTCGTCTCACCGCACGAAGCAGACGTCTACGTCAAGCTGGAGTTTGCTAATCCGAGCGGAAGCGTCAAGGACCGGGCGGCTGCCCATATGCTGCGGACGGCTGAACAAGCAGGCCTGCTCGCCCCCGGCGCTACGATTATCGAGCCGACCAGCGGGAATACGGGGATTGGGCTGGCGATGAACGCCGCAGCCAAGGGGTACCGGATCATTCTGGTCATGCCGGACAACATGACGAAAGAACGGATTCGCCTGCTGGAGGCATACGGAGCTGAGGTCGTGCTCACGCCTGCAGCACAGCGGATGCCCGGGGCGATTGCCAAAGCCAAAGAGCTGCTCGCCCAGATCCCCGGCAGCTTTATGCCGCAGCAGTTCCAAAACCCGGCAAATCCGGACATCCACCGGCTGACGACCGGGCCGGAGATCGTGCAGCAAATGGAAGGCCGTCTCGACGGGTTTGTCGCCACGGCTGGCACAGGCGGCACGATTACCGGAACCGGGGAATATTTACGGAGTCAAATCCCGAACCTCCATATCACCGTCGTTGAGCCGCAAGGATCTCCAGTGCTGTCCGGCGGAGAACCGGGCCCGCACAAGCTGGTGGGAACCAGTCCCGGGTTTATCCCGCCTGTGCTGAATACCGCCATCTATGATGAGATCGTCCAAGTCAGCGATGAGGATGCCCTGGAAACGACGCGGCGCTTGGCCGCTCGCGAAGGGCTCTTAGTTGGACCGTCGTCCGGGGCATCGGTCTGGGCGGGGATCCAATTGGCCAGACGGTTAGGCCCAGGCAAACGCGTGTTATGCATCGCACCGGATACCGGAGAGAGATACTTGAGCATGGGGATTTTTGACGAGCCGACAGGTGCCGAAGGTTAAACGAAAGAAGAATCTACTATCCTACTCATGGAAAAGAGGACTGATACCATGCCCCAAATGATCGGAGGCATCTCCCATATCGATAAGGACGAGTTGCACGCCTTGCTTCAGGATCCCGCCAACGAGACCATCGTAATCGACGTGCGTGAACCATTCGAGTATGAAGCCGGCCATATTCCCGGGATTCCCCTGATCCCAATGGGGGAAATTCCGGAGCGGATGGATGAGCTCGATCCGAAGCAGGAATATGTGTTTGTGTGCCGCAGCGGTTCACGCAGCTATGAGGTTGCCCGTTTCTTGCAGGCGCAGGGCTTTGAACGGGTTCACAATTTCCTAGGCGGGATGCTGGGTTGGGACCTTGAGGTCGAGTACGAATTCGACGAGAATTCATCACATTAATCATCGCCATACCCAGCAGAATATGATCCGCAACCAAAATTATAGGGACCGTCCCGAAGAGCGCTTCTAAGCTCTTCAGGAAGGTCCCCTTTTTTTAAAAATCAATGGACGAGCACGGCTCGGGGGGACCGGATGAATTCCATGTACTTTGCGGCCGTTTCGGTCAACTCCGCCGCACTGGCATGCTTGACACCATAAGCCACAAATGCCGGAAGCAGGATCCCGTTGCATCGGGTTAACGTCTTTTCGATCGGTCGCAAGAACTCGCTGATCGTATACGAGTTATCGCCGCCTGACCTGTAGCTGGCTTCCGTTCCGCCAGTCGTAATGGCGAGCATAAACTCTTTGCCAAGCAGGTTCTCTCCCCCAGGGCCATAAGCCCAGCCGAAAGTCAGGACATCGTCAAACCATTTCTTCAGCAGCGGCGGGCAGCTATACCAATAAAACGGGAACTGGAACACAATTCGGGCGTATTGGAGCAGCATCCGTTGTTCCTTTTCTACGTCAATGTGCCAAGCCGGGTATTCCCGATAGAGATCCCGAATATGAAAATCCCCCTGTTTGCGAAGTTCCTGAATCAGCGCCAGATTGGCTCTAGACTGATGTAAATGAGGGTGTGCCGCAATCACCAAAATGTTCATCGTATCATCCTTTGCTTGGGTTTTGCAGCATCGCGATTCTGCACCCTCTATTATCAGCAAGGAAGTGAAGCTTGCAAAGTACGCTCTTTTTTCATACAAAGTACCCTAAACCTACTATTAACTCCCAAAGGACAATCTATCCATAGTACGATTTACCGTACCAAGTACCCAAAATGTTCGTACTGTTCGATTTCCCGATACTCTGATAAAGTGACATTACGCAAAGGATGAAACATAATGTGGAGGCGGAGCACATGCATGATGAAATTCGAGAACCCAATCATCGTACCCAAGGGATTTTAGCAACGCTGCACGCCATCGGGGGAAAGTGGAAGCCTTTGATCCTGTTTATTTTGCTGCATGACGGAACCAAGCGGTTTGGGGAAATGCGCCGACTGCTCCCGGAGATTACGCAAGGAATGCTCACCCGCCAGCTGCGGGAGTTGGAGCAGGAAGGGCTTGTGGTGCGCCGAGTCTACCAGGAAATCCCGCCAAAGGTCGAATATTCGTTATCCGATCATGGACGGACACTAAGCTCAGTTCTGAACGATATGTGTGCATGGGGGTACAGTCATATCGAATACACGAAACAATTTGAAGCGGAATAACCCGCTACCCGCTATTTATGAAATCCGATGGCGCTCCAGCCATCCTACTGCATAATCCACCAGCTCCCGTTGAGGCATCAGGAGCGCAGTGGCCCCGGCAACTTGTCCCTGCTTCACCAACCCGGTGTCCCGCGCAAAGTCGGCGCCCAACCGCTCAAAATCATCCGAATTGTACTCCAGCTCGGTAAACTCTACCCAGCGTCTTTCCCCATGAACCCGCATCGGGGCCTTAGCCGTGTAGATCTGTTTGCCTGGATAGTTCGCCCGACATTCCGCCAAATGGATCGACGTATTGTTTTCGTGCCCCACACCAAGCAGCAAAACTTCTCCACCCAGCTCGTAAATTCGCGCCAGCGGCGAGCGCTCACCGAGCCCATACTCCAAACCGTGATCGGCGGTGATCTTCAGCGCCTCGCGGCCTCTTGCCGCAAACGACACCTGCGGATGACCGCTGCGTATTGTACCTTGCTGCCGACGAAAGGTGTCCGGAATGACGCCCATGTACCACAGCGGAGTCAGATCGGGATCGTATGCCGGCATCTGCTCACGGATCGTATCCCACCATGCCTGAGGTACCGGCGGATTCTGCCAGCGGGACGGATCGCCAAGGTCGTTGGAATGGGTAGGCATCACCAAGGTGCCTTGCTCCCCAAGCGCTGCCTCCAAAGCGAGCACAACCGCCGTCGGACCACCGCACACCCATTTTCCTAACGATTTAAACGAGGAATGAACAAGCAACGTGGTGCCTTCCTTTACGCCCAGCGCCTTCAAATCCGCCCGCAGCGTCTCCACTGTGTACAATTCCCCTTGAATTTCCTCCACCATGTTTTATCTCTCCTATATACTTTATTCCGCAAAAGACGACGGCAAGCCGTCCAAGCTGACCGCGTTCTTCTGGCGGCGGTAATCCGCTAGCCCGGTGTCGCCTTTGTTATCTGCCCATTTGATTAAGGTTTCGCGATCCCCTTCATAGCTGAACAGCGGAACGCCAAAGCCGCAGGAGGTTTGAACGCCGTAGACGGACACCAGAATGATTTGACGTGCTCCATTCAATTTAGGAAAAAGTCCCTCAAGTCGATCCCAATCCTCCGATCCCGGCAGAATCACCCGGCCTTTGCCATATAAACGCAAAATCAACGGTTGGCCTTCGAAGGCGGCAAACATGATCGTTATCCGGCCATTCTCCATCAGATGGGCTGCCGTCTCGTTCCCGCTGCCTGTCAAATCCAGATAAGCAACCTCGTTAGGCGAAAGAATCCGCAACGCATCATACCCTTTGGGCGACAGGTTCACATGCCCCTCGGCACTTAGGGGGGCGGAGCCCACAAAAAAGAGATGCTGCCGGTGAATAAAAGCTTCATGTTCCGGCAGCAACGAATCAAACATTTTCCCCATTCCAATCCCTCCACAACGGCTCTAATGTTTGCCAACTATAACGAGTTTACTTCCGGCTCGACCTCATTGCATTCAGCTGCTGAAGCTCGGTTGAGGCGGCAAACCGTTGGTACTCCAGCGATTCCATGCCATAGATCGCAATCTTCCCTTGCTCATCGTAATGAACACCCCAGCCATATTTCTTAGGGAGCATCGAAGCCCGCAGGCAGGGGTGAGACTTGCTGAACAGCTCCTCCCATATCTCTTGTCGGCGTTCCTGCACGAGCGTCTCCGGAATTTGCTTGTGACGGATATAGACCTCGAACAGCAGTTCCTCATGATTGTACCGGTACGGAGCTTGGGAGAGCAGCTCATATTGAATCAGATGGGCTGGTTTTGCAGCTCTTGTCGACACTGGGACAATCCCGCGGTCGACGGGACAATCGGCTGATACGCGAATAAAGGCATTTTTGTAGCTCAAAGCTCCCAGCCTCCTTCGGTTTTTCCTTATTATACCTGAAGGATGAAATTTAAAGAATATGCCCTCTACTCCGCCCTATTGTACTCGATTTTTCGCATAAAAAACGGTGCCGAAGCGCAAAAAACCAAAATGTACTCGATTTTTCATACAGATTTTCTGCTTTTGGCTCCTTGGGGGTCAAATCTACATGAAATTTCATATATCTTCCGCCAAAATCACCGAAAACGTCAAAATGTGCTCGATTTTTCGCATAAAAAATCCGGCGGTCCTTTCACCGCCGGAACAAAACTCCGTTGCTTACGCCGGGTTAGGTTGTTGGCCAGCCTTGTTCTTAGCCAGCTTCAAGTAACCCATCACGTTCAGAATCTCACTGTTCTCTTCAAACCGCAGACGCATCGGGCCAGCCGCTTCGATCAGGTACGATTTCAACGCTGCTGCGCCGCCGCCCAGGACGTAGAAGCACTCGATATCCGGGTATTTCTTCCACCGCTTGCGGATCAGATCCACCAACTTCTGCGCCGCCCGGCTGAAATACATATCCATGATCGGACGAATATCCGCTTGTCCTTCCCCTACTCTTTGGATGATGAACTCACGGTTGCGAATGCGCCCGATCAGCTTCGTACGGCTCGGGAAGCGATAACCGAACTGGTCCTCCACATCACGAATAATCGAATCCAGATAGGTAGCGAGGCCAAACTGTTCGCCAGTACTGAACTGATTATCGATATTCATCCGCTTCACCACCGGGAAGTCCGTGGTCAAAGCGCCGATTTCACAAATCCCGATGCAGCCGTTTTGCAGCTCTTCATTCCGCATTTGAAGCGTTTCGTTGGTAGCCAAATGGAACAAGGCGGCCGCACCTTCGACCGAAACGATCGTACGACGGATGTTAATACGTACCGTGCGCCCCCGCAGCTCCGGCGTGGACAAGAACGTCACTTCATGCTCCCCGGTTAACCGCTCTTCGAACGCTTGATGGAAGGCTACATACGTGCGGACCGGCAATCCCGTGCCCAGGATGTATTCCACCTCTTCAATTCCGGCGCCCGTAGTCGGATAGGTCTGTCCGGCAAGGGCCGCATAGGCTAACGCCGTCAGCGCTACAACCAGAGACTGGTCGCTGGTCGCCTTGTTGTCCGTTTCCTCCAGCTCCGAGTTGTCCTGGTCCTCCATCGCCAACAGGCCTACAAAATACCGCTGGTTGTTTCTCTTTAATTTAGGGCTATAGACGCGAACATCCAGCGCTTTCAGCGGAGAGTCCTCTTCTTGCAGCACATGTCTATCATATCCGGGAGAAACGATACTCGGAATAATGATCGGTCGTTGCGAACCGTCAACTACTACCTTAACGCTGTCATTGCCAACGTCGATTCCGGCAATTCTGATCATAATTACCTCCTCACCTATAGGAAACAAGTCATTTCCAATCATTTCTCATTTCGCTTCCCTTCGACAAAATCCTGCTTCCCCCGTGAAAATAGTTACAAATTTTTTTAAAATGAAAAAGGGATTTGCCACAATTTGCCGAAATAGTTGTATTGGCTTTAATTAGGTATGATCTTGGTCCTACATCATAACAGACTCAACTCAAGAAGATCAGGAGGAAGAAATGAAGTTTCGATTCAAAAAAAACGTGAACCGGCGTTACACGCTGCTCGTTGTACCGGAAGGTACCAGCCCCGTGTTCCGTTTCAAATTTCGCTTGTTCTACTTACTGGCCATTCTGGCCGCCACAGCGGTGCTGCTCACATCAGTATTGGTTCTCTATGCGATGAACCGCACCCATACGAACCGGATTGGGACGCTGGAAGCCCAGTTGTCAGATTCGTCGAACCAGTTCAGGAACACCGTCGTGAACAAAGAGCAGGAGATTGATCGGCTGTTAAACGAATTGATGGAGCTGTCGGAAAAATCGAAAACGATCGAGTCGAAGATGAGCGAGCTGGAGCAATTGGAGGCCGAGCTTCAATCGCTCACGAACGGCGGCACCGGCAAAAAGAAGGACAAAACCGCAGCCGCCGCCAACGCTCCAGCGAAGACCTCTCTCACTGCCGAAGGCGGAGTTGGCGGAGAATCAATTCCGCTGACTGATCAGGATATCGCGAATCTCGTTCAGGAGACGAAGGATAGCATTACGACCTCCTTAAAGGAGATGCCCGGCTTACAGCAGCGGCTGGAGCAGACTAAGGTAGCCGTCGAGGAATACAAGGCGCTGATGGCGATCTTACCAACCTATTGGCCTACGGTGTCCACTCGAATTACCTCCGAATATGGGGAACGGGAAGATCCGTTTACCGGGAGGTTAACGAAGCATGCCGGTATGGACATCGGGGGAAGCATCGGCGATCCCGTTTACGCCGCAGCCAACGGCAAGGTTATTGAAACTGGACGCACCAGCGCTCGCGGCAACTATATCACGATTTCCCATCCCTCGGGATTAAAAACAAACTATATGCATTTAAGCAAGATTTTGACCAAAGTGGGCGACACCGTCAAACAAGGCGATATCATTGCGGAGCTGGGCTCCACTGGCCGCAGCACTGGCCCCCATTTGCACATTGAGGTCGTTAAGAACGGCAGTACGGTCGATCCGGCCGATTACCTTAGAAAACCCGGAGAGGAAGATTAATTCATGAAATTAAGGAATAATGCCAAATCCGTGAAGCTGGACCCAAACACGACAGATACGCTGATTGGGGAAGGCAGCATTTTTGAAGGGAAAATCCGCTCGGATGCCGGCGTGCGCATCGAAGGACAAATCACCGGTGACATCGAGTGCGAAGGAGATGTGACGGTTGGGGAGAAGGGCGTGGTCCATTCCAATATTTTGGCCCGCAATATCATCATCGCCGGTACCGTCAACGGCAACGTTCATGCGAAGAACAAACTGTCCATCACGTCGAAAGGCAAGCTGTTCGGGAACATGGTCGCCTCTTCCCTCTCCATTGAAGAAGGCAGCGTGTTTGAAGGAACCAGCAAAATGGGCGGAGCGGACAAGGTCGACAACGCCGCATTGAAGGAAACTGCGGCAACAACGGCGACGGCGAATCCCGAAACAACCCCTTCTGCCAAAAATAACACCAAACAGGAAAACGACAACGTTTATAAAACCTGGTGATCCCGGGAATCAAATAAGAAAAAGGCTGGACAAACTGTCCGGCCTTTTGTTTTGCGATGGCTCGGTTGAACCTACCCCTGGCTGACAGACCAGCCCTCCAGCGAAAGGGAAGGCTCCGCTTTCAGCTCCAGATCGGAAAATTCACCGCTGCGCCATTTCAAATAGGCGGCAGCGCCAATCATCGCGGCGTTGTCGGTACAATACTTCAGCGAGGGGATCAACAAAGCGATGCCTTCGCGCTCACAGCGCTCGGTCAGTGCCGCACGCAGCCCGCGATTCGCAGCG
This sequence comes from Paenibacillus sp. 3LSP, assembly GCF_032465655.1. Classification (NCBI taxonomy): domain Bacteria; kingdom Bacillati; phylum Bacillota; class Bacilli; order Caryophanales; family Paenibacillaceae; genus Paenibacillus; species Paenibacillus sp. 3LSP. The sequence goes on from NZ_JAWDJI010000072.1 coordinate 60,820, forward strand.
ACGCCCCCACAGAGCAGCAGTTGGCGGGAGCCGGTTGCCTTGACCGCGCGGATCGCTTTTTCCACCAGCACTTCGATGACCGACTCTTGGAATCCGCGAGCAATCGCTGCTTGGTAGCCGTCCTCCCCGCGCATTTTGTGCTGATTCACTGCGTTCAGTACGGCCGATTTGAGTCCGCTTAAGCTGAAATCGTAAGAATCCGGCTCCAGCCACGCCCGCGGCAGCTCTTCGGCTTCCTCCGCCTCCGCAGCCAGCTTGTCCACGAAGGGACCGCCGGGATACGGGAAGCCCAGCGCCCGAGCCACCTTGTCGTAAGCTTCACCGACGGCATCATCGCGCGTCCGTCCAAGCAGACGGAAGCTTCCTTCCCGCTCCATCAGCACCAGCTCGGTATGACCGCCCGAAACCACCAGCGCCATGGACGGATACACCATCTCCGCCTCCAAGCGGTTAGCGTAGATGTGACCGGCAATATGATGAACGCCAATCAGGGGCTTATCTAAGGCGAACGCGAGGCTCTTCGCTGCCATGATGCCAACGAGCAGAGCGCCGACCAAACCCGGCCCTTCCGTCACGGCGATCGCCGACAACGATTCCGGCGCAATCCCCGCCTCCTGTACGGCTTCTTCCAGCATCCGCGTAATGCTCTCGACATGCTTGCGCGAAGCGACCTCCGGCACCACGCCGCCAAACGCCCGGTGCGTTTCAATCTGACTGGCGATCAGGTTGCTCAGCACCTCCGTTCCGTTCTTCACCACGGCGGCTGAGGTTTCGTCACAGCTCGTCTCCACCGCCAAAATATACACATCTTGCTCTTGCTTCACCACAAACCTTCGCTTCCTTCCCCGGTTTCCGACTGCGACCTTGGCAGCTCGCACCACATTATGATTGCATCTTCATGATTATCGGAATAATACCCTTTCCGCACGCCTGCCGGGGTAAAGCCCATTTTCTGATAAAGCGAGCGGGCAACAACATTGGATACCCGCACCTCCAGCGTCATCCGGACCATCCCCAGCTCTATGGCCCAGTCCATCATCCGACGCAGCAGCTTCTCCCCGAGATGATGACCGCGATAAGCGGTACGAACAGCAATGTTCGTGACATGGGCCTCATCGAGGATCGTCCACATCCCGGCATATCCAATCGGTTCGCCGCGATATTCCATGATTTGATACCGTGCAAAATGGTTATGCGTTAACTCGTTACGAAACGCTTCCTCACTCCACGGAAGCGTAAACGATTCATGTTCGATCACCATGACGTCCGGCAAATCCGCGAGGGTCATGGTGCGGAATACGATATCTTGTTCCAGATCTTGTTCCAGCTTCGCCGCCCCCTCGCCTTAAGCGTTCCGCAGCCGTTTGGCTTCGGCTTCGGCCAGCTGCGTATAGTTCGGCTCCAGCGCATGGACGTCGTCCGCCGGCAGCGCGGTGCGCGCCGTGCCGGCAATGCCAACCCATGCGCCTCCCAGCTCGTAAGGCACGAGCTGGACGAGCTCGCCGAAGGCGGCGATCAGCGGCGCGATCGCCGCCTCATGCTTCTCGGTCTCGCCCACGAACCAGAGGCGGGCCGGCCGTTCCTCTGCGGGCAGCTGCTCCAGCTGCCGCTTCAGCTCGTCGGCCCACCCGTCCATCAGCCGGATCGCGTCGGGTTCGAGACGCTCCGGCAGGCCGCCCGGCGCTGGTGCAGCGAACAGCGCCGAATAGGCCTGGCCGCGCCGCGCATCGATCAGCGGCGCGATCCAGTGGCCGCCGGCGGCAGCGCGGCGGCCTTCTTCCGCCGGCCGGGCCGAGCCGGCCGGCGCGCTTCGCCGCGCGGCGAGCTCGCCTAGCGCGGCGGCGTCTTGCCCGCTGGCGCTGGCCCAACCGCCC
>NZ_JAWDJI010000073.1:0-25881 GCF_032465655.1 Paenibacillus sp. 3LSP
TGAATGAGTACACCGTCCGCCGTTACCTGCGCATGACTTGTTCCGAGGAAGAGATGCGCCAAAACCTGCTGCAGATGTGCTTGTCCATTCCTGCGATCTCTTACGACCAGTTAATCGCACATCATCGGAACCATCCGTCCATTGCAACCGCAGCTTAATCCATCTTGCAACTTAATCTCTCGACGCAACAGGCATCGGGAGAATCCGTAATTCAGCATGCAGATTTGCACTCGAATCTATATCTGATTAATCATTTCTAAATATTTACTTTAATATACATTATTTATATATATTATGATCTATATCTAAATCTACTTTTAGATCCATATTTTCATATCCAAAAAATATCAATATCTATGTCTACTCCTTTTCTATATATCTACTCCTTTTAAACTTTAACTTTGGGGCATCTTACTCTTCTTTGCTTTTTCTTTTTTAATTTTACGTACGGTTACTCCTTCTCTTTATTCACCACCTGATGCAACGGGATAATCCTTCAAAAGGGGGGATCGGATAGACCACCTCTTCCTCCTCCCCCGCAGCAAGAAATAACCGCTCACCCAGCTGCTTTAGCCAGGGAACGGTTATTTACACCAACTATACGCTATCTCTATTCTTCTTCCTTAAATATCGGCTGGATGGTTAGCTCAAAATCGAACGACTTCTCGGTAAAACGGTAAGGCTCTGCGAGCTGCGGGCCACAGGAGCCGGAGCCGGTGCCGCTCATTTGGTAATCGAGCGTGACAATCGTTTCGGGGCGGCGCTTGAGTTCATACGTATGCTGCGCTGCCGTCAGGTCCTCGGCGGTGTAGTGCAGCGCCTGGAACGAGAACGGTTGGGCTGCCGTGAACTTTAAACCCATGCCCTGAACGGTGGAGGCGATCGCCCATTCCGTACCGTAGCGGGAACCCGTTTCCTGCGGCATCACATAGTTCTCGAACATATCGTCCACCGACAGCAAGTATTTGCCTTTGCGTACGCTTGCCCGTTTGTCGATGTAGCTCTCATGCGGACCGTAGCCATAATATTCAATCTCTTCGGTCCCCTTCGGCATCGTCAGCTCAAGGCCAAAGCGCGGTAAGAACGGAAGATTCTCGCGTACTTCGGCGTGAACCTTCAGCTGAATCTCGCCCGAGACCCCAACTGTCCATACAGCATTACCGCGTACGAACGGTTCGAAGATATAACTGGCGAGCGAGAAGTCAACGTGGATTTCGACCGAAGCGTCTGGCTTTTGCTCCCAGTGACTCCGATATACCTTCATTGCAGCATGATCAAGACCCGCCGCTTCCCATTCCTTGCGGATGTGCATATCGTTATCCATCGGAGCCCGCCAGATGTTAAACCGAGCCAGACTCGCAAGCAACGGCACACCGTGCTTCGTTACCTGTTGCGGCATCCCTTTTTTCAGATCAAAGACGTGCTCGAAATCAAACCCACGTACCGTAAGCATGCCGTCTTGTTCATCTATCGTCATAAAGCCGGCGTATTCCTCGCTTTGCAGCTTCTCGTGGGCCAACGCTGAAGTCGCACCCGGCAATTCAAATTGATAGAAGGCGATTTCGTATCCTTCCTCCGCCCATGGTGTGTCCAGCTGCTGCCGGACCGAGCAGGTTAAGGTGAGCGGCCCCGTCCCCTCCTCCTGCGCCAGCGTCAGATCATAGGGAAGAGAGAGAATCTCCGTCTCACCCGGTGCGGCGGCTAGCGGGCCTGACCGCCCTTGCTGCAGCACGTCTCCTTCCTGCTCCAGCTTCCAGCTGACCGCCAGGTGTGACAGGTTGCTGAAATCATAACGGTTCAGTACGCGGAAGCGGCCTTGAGCGACATCCTCTGCCTCGATCAGCACCGGTGCAATGACTTGCTTTAATTCCAGCAGACCGGTATGTGGCCGACGATCTGGGAAAACCAGGCCGTCGATGCAGAAATTCCTGTCGTTTGGCTGATCGCCGAAATCGCCGCCGTACGCATAATAACGTTGCCCATCCGGCGTCTCCGCAGCAATCCCGTGATCGCACCATTCCCAGACACAACCGCCCATCAGCTTCGGATAGCGATAAATTACGTTCCAGTAATCCTGCAAATCGCCTGGTCCGTTCCCCATCGCATGGCTATATTCGCAAAGGAACAACGGTTTGGTGCTGTTCTCATCGAGGGCATACCGCTCGATCTCCTTCACTGAAGGGTACATGCGGCTGTCCAAATCCAGGCAGGATGTGTCCGAATTGCTGTAATACCGGGGATCCGCTCCTTCGTAATGCACTAAACGTGAAGCGTCCCGCGCTTTAGTCCATTCCGCCATAGCGATATGGTTATCCCCGTATCCGGATTCATTGCCCATGGACCAGATGATGACGGAGGCGTGGTTTTTGTCCCGCTCGACCATGCGAACCGCCCGTTCCACGAACGCTTCTTTCCAATCCGGATTGTTCGACAACTTATGGAAAGCCCCTGCTTCGAGCTCACCGGTTCTGGTCACACCATGGCACTCCAGATCCGCTTCATCGATGACGTAAAACCCGAATTCATCACATAGATCAAGAAACTTCGGGTCATTCGGATAATGCGAGGTCCGGATCGTGTTAATGTTATGCCGCTTCATGAGCTTCAGGTCTGCAATCATATGGTTCACCGGAATGGTCTGCCCCAGCTCAGGATGGGAATCGTGGCGGTTCACTCCCTTCAGCTTCACAGCGCGGCCGTTGATGCGGAAGATGCCATCTGTGATCTCCACCTTTTTGAAGCCAACCCGAAAGCGCAGCACTTCTTGGCCCGCTGTCAGAATCAGTTCATACAACCGGGGTTGCTCAGCATTCCACAATTGAGGCTGCGGCACGTCCAGCTCCATCGCTCCTTTGCCGTCGATTTGCGTCTCCTTTTGGCCAATCAGCTTGCCCGCAGGATCCCGCAACTCCGCTTGAATCGTCAGGCTCCCCGTCGTTTCAATCTCCGACCGCAGCTTGCCTTCGGATAGATCGTCCGATAACAGCGGTTGATTAAACACATCACGGATATGCGTATTATCCCGGGACAGCAAATAAACGTCGCGATAAATCCCTGAGAACCGCCAGACATCCTGGTCCTCCAAATAGGTACCGTCGCACCATTTCAATACCAGCACGGCGAGACGGTTACGTCCTGCCGCGACAAACGGCGTAAGATCAAACTCCGCCGGAATTCGGCTGCCTTGGCTGTAACCCACAAAACGGCCGTTCACCCACAGGTAAAAGCAGGCGTTCACACCTTCAAATACGATCCGCGTCAGCTTCTTCGTCCATGCTTCGGGCAGATTGAAATCCCTTACATATGTTCCCGCAGGATTGTCATCCGGCACAAACGGCGGATCGTAGGGAATCGGATAGTTGACGTTCGTATAATGCAGCTGATCATACCCATTCGTTTGCCAGCAAGAAGGCACGATTAGATCGTCCCAACCGCTCACATCCGTTTCCGTCTCATAGAAATGACTGTCTACTTCGCGAACGCTGCGATAATAGCGGAATTTCCAGCTTCCGTTTAATGTTTGAACATGCGGTGAGCGTCCGCGTTTTCCCGTTCGGGCTGTCATGGCGCTCTCATACGGAATATAGGAGGCGCGGGCCGGCAGCCGGCCGATGTGCAGACACGATAAATTTTCCCATTCACGGTTCAGTTCCACCTATTTCACACTCCCCAAACGATTTGCTCTCATTATAGGGTTGAGATATAATCGGGCGGAAGCCACAAATCGGACAAACCACCAGATAAAATGGACAATATGGAGGAACTCCCCATGGACCTGCTTCCGCTCAGAAGTAATTTAACCCCCTCCCGCAACGAGCTTTTGCCGTTATCCGTTTATACGGTGGGTACGGAAATTCAGCCGCCGCTCACCAGGATGAAGGGATTTTCGGCACATCAGCTGTTCTTAACGATCTCTGGTACAGGACAGTTTCGCCGGCTCTACGTAAACAAGGACAAATGGGACATTCTGCGCCCCGGCCAATTGCTCTACATCCCCGCCGGCTGCGCTCATGAATATATGCCCTACGGGGAGGGGCCTTGGTTCGTCGGGTATGTCACGTTGCTGGAAAACTTCGGCGAGGTGCTAAACCGATGGGGCTTTGGAGATGCCCCGCGGTTGATGCAGCTCTCAGACATTTCAATTTTTACAGATCGCCTGCTTGCCATCTGGCAGCTGTCCGGTAACGAACATGACCCTTGGCGAACGACCGAGCTATTGTACTCGTTATTTCTAGCCATCCTCAAGGATACATCGGGACAAACGAGCCTAAAGTCGGATTCAGCCGTCCCATGGGTGCCGCCCACTGCTCCCCCCGCCTCCTACCGAGCATCGGTTGTGGATGTTGCGGTTCGCTTTCTGCATGACCACTTAAATCGGCCGATTACCATCGCCGGACTGGCAGGTCACGTCGGCTACTCACAAAAGCAACTGACCCGGCTCTTCCGGCAAGCGATGGGGTTAACACCGCTGCAATACCTTCATCAGATACGGCTAAAAACAGCCCGGCATCTGCTCCTTGATCATCCCGACATGACGATTCGCCAAGCTGCGGCGTATGTCGGCCTGGAGCCGGTTTATTTCGCTCGGCTGTACAAGCGTGAGTTCGGCCGGCTGCCGTCGGAGGAGCTTCGCGGACGGGAAAGCAGCTGATGGTCGTAGGCTGATGACTGCTCCGAGCGCGACTCTTCCTATGGTGCGGAATGCAGCAAATACTGAGCGATGAATTCCGGCCACGCCGCACGCATTTCCGCGGACTCCATATGGCCGCCGCCGGTGATAACGGTTTGCCAATGGTTTGCCTTCCCGGCGGCGGCGTAGGCTTCACGTAAGCCTTGATCAAGCCGCTGCACCCCTTCAAACGGGCATAACCGGTCGTTGCGGCCAACCAAGCTGAGGCGGGGGCGGGGAACGATGAGCTTTTGAATATCGAGGGTCGTAAAACGCTTCAGCAGCCCAGGTACATAGTAATAAAACCCGTGATGTTCCAGACCGCGCCGCGCAATCAACGTTTCTGCATCAACCTGTCCGCAAAGGTCAATGACGACGCTTACCCGTTCATCAAGCGCCGCCAGCCACCACGCCATCAGCCCTCCCATAGACATACCGATCGTCCCGATACGCGTCGAATCAACGTCCTCCCGGGTGCACAGATAATCGATCAGCCGGTAATTATCGTAAATCATCATGCCCCATAACGATCGTCCGGTCCACAGCATTTCTTTAACCAGCTCGCCTTCACTCCTGCCGCTGCGTTCATGGAAGCCCCACATATCGATGCTGCATACCGCACAACCTAAGCCGGTCAGCACTTTGGCAAAAGACGGCTCTTGTAGATAACCGCTGCTGCGAATCAACTCCTGGCGACCGTTCCCATAATTTCCGCCGTGGGAGTGATTAAACACAACCAGCGGGTAAGGACCTTCCTCCTCCTGCGGCTTAGCGAAAAAGGCCGGTACCGCCTCCAGCCCGTTTAAATCCAGCAGCAGAGTCTCCAGCACGTAGCCGTCAAACTCCTCCCGCTTTAATAACCCGGCGGAAACCGGCCTTCCAAAGGAAGGCAACTCCCCAAGCGTCTCCCATAGCTTTGATCGCTGCTCCTTCACGTGCATATCCGTTCATCCTCTCTGTTACAATTTACCGATAATTATAGCGCTTACAATCAATTTGGAGCAAATTTTATTTTCACGTGTGCATTGCTTGTTTTTCTTGACTTTTTTATATATTGGGGAATAGAATGAAAACGTGAAAAACAATGTGAATTTCTGCGGAAGTTGAGGATCTATGATTACGATTAAAGACATTGCCCGCGTGGCTGGTGTATCCCACACCACGGTATCCCGTGCATTAAACGGAAGCCCGCTGATTAAGCCGGAGACGCGGGCGAAAATTGAAAAAATCGCCGCCGAGATGAATTATGTTCCGAATGTCAGCGCCAAAAGTCTGGTGATGAAAAGGACGTACACGATCGGACTGTTCTTCTCCAGCATCGATCAAGGAACGTCCGCCAGCTTCCTCGTGGATGCAATCAAGGGCATTCATCATGCGCTGGATGAAAACTACAGTCTTACTGTGCACGGGATTGACGGCATCCGTCATTTGGAAGGCATTTCGCCGCACCGCTTCGACGGCATCCTGGTCATGAGCCAAAGTGACGCCGACAATGCGTTTATTTACCATGTGAAGCAGGCGGGCATCCCGCTTGTTGTCTTAAACCGCTATCTGGATGATCCCGGCATCGTGAACGTTGTTGCCAATGACCGGGAAGGTGTGCGGGAGGCGATCAACTATGCAATCGATCAAGGCCACCGGCGGCTGGCCATCATGGAAGGCAAAGCAGGCTTTCGGTCTGCGACAGAACGGAAGCAAGGCTTCCTGGAAAGCTTGCTCGCCCACGGTCTTGCCCTCCCTGCTGAATATCAAGTTGCCGGCGATTACAGCATCGATAGCGGGTACCGGATGATGAACGCGCTGCTGGATCTGAAGGAGCCGCCAACGTTGGTATTTTGCGCGAACGACGATATGGCGATCGGGGCGATGAACGCCTGCTTCGCCCGGGGGGTGAACGTGCCGAATCAGGTGTCGCTGATCGGGTTCGACGATATTGTGTTCGCTGGATACACCAACCCCGCCTTGACGACTATCCGTAAGCCGGTCGCCGATATCAGCGAACTGGGAACCCGCAAGCTGATCGAGCTAATGCAGCCTGCAGGTCCAGGGGCATCGGATCAGGAGCAACCAACTGAACCATCCAGCGAGACCTTGTTCGTCCCAACGGCATTGGTGATTCGACAGTCCGTGGCCAAGATCTCCTGACCTAAACTGGAACAGTGAATCATGCTTACTGACTGTTAGTCATTACACTACAGGGCTGACTTCGACTCGCAACTGGCAAGCTTATTGGGTTTGTCCTGGCCCTGTTCGGCAAGCCAGGCAACTCACCCTACTCCTCAATGTTCACGTGTGCAAGCAAGTGTGGTATCTCACAATCTCCTCAGCATCTATACCAAGGAGGCGAAAAATATGGACACCCCGCAATATCCGCTCTTATCCCGAACCTTATTTCCCGATTTGCCTGCCTATCCGGAACGGATGATCCAGTTCGGCGAAGGAAACTTCCTGCGTGCCTTTACTGCCTGGCAGGTGCAGCAGATGAACAAGCAAGGCCGGTTTCAAGGTAGCATCGTGATGATTAAGCCGCAGGGCAGCCCGGTATCTGAGCATTATGCGAAGCAGGATCATCTTTACACGGTACTCATTAACGGGATCGCCGAGCAGCAAGTCATCAACGAACATGAGATCATTCACTCTGTCAGCCGATTGATCAGTCCGTACACCGAGTACGAACAATTTCTTGCCTTAGCGGAGCAAGATTCGCTGCAATTCATCACCTCGAACACGACCGAGGCCGGTATCGCCTACAACCCGGAGGATCGTCTCACGGACGCACCGCAGCGGAGCTTTCCCGGTAAGCTGACCGCCCTCCTCTACCGTCGCTATCAACTGGGCAAAGCAGGATTTACGATCATCCCCTGCGAGCTGATCGACCGCAATGGCGAGAAGCTGCGCGAGATCGTCCTGCGCTACGCCGCTGAATGGGATCTTGGCGATGGGTTCATCCAATGGCTCGAACAGGAGAACACCTTTTGCTGCAGCCTCGTAGACCGGATCGTTCCCGGATATCCGCAGCAGCAAGCAGAGCATCTGGCGCAAGAGCTCGGTTATCAAGACCATTTGATGGTAACCGCCGAGCCTTACCTGCTGTGGGTGATTGAAGGCCCAGCCTGGCTGCCTGAACGGCTGCCATTAACCGAAGCGGGGTTAAACGTCATCTTTACCGAAGACCTGCGTCCGTACCGCGAGCAGAAGGTTCATCTGTTAAACGGTCCCCACACGGCCATGGCTGCGTTGGGCTTGCTTGCCGGGCTAACAACGGTCGAAGATGTGATGAACGACGAGGATCTCTCTGTGTTCGTCAAGGAACTGATGGAGCAGGAGATCGTTCCGATGCTTGATCTGCCTAGCGCCGGACTGCTGTCTTATGCCGAGGCTGTACGCGAGCGCTTCATGAACCCGTTTATCCGCCACGAGCTGGCTTCGATTTCGCTAAACAGCATCGCCAAGTTCCAAACCCGGCTGCTCCCTGTGCTCCTGCGCTACCAGCGGGAACGGGGCGAGCTGCCAAAGCGAATTACACTGGCCTTGGCCGCCTTGCTGGTTGGTTATCGGGGAGATCGGCTTGCGCGAAAGGACAGCCCGGAGGTGCTGGCCCTCTTTGATCAAGCTTGGTCACAGCCCGCTGAAGCGATCCCGGTCCTGTTACGGGAAACGGAGCTGTGGGGGCAGGATTTATCCAGCGTTCCCGAACTCGCGGGAACCCTGGAGCAATATGTGCGGAAGCTGGACGCTTTTGGCGCCCGAGCGACACTACAATGGTTGGGAGGCGGGAGCTTATGCGACGATTAATGAAAATGAACCCGCGTGACAATGTAGCGGTAGCATTACAGCCAATTACAGCCGGTGAGGAACTCCAGCTTAACGAGGAGTCTGTTTGTGCATTGCAGGACATTCCTCAAGGCCATAAAATCGCACTTACCGCCATCCCCGCCGGTTCGTCCGTTACAAAATACGGCTACCCAATTGGCCATGCGGTCACCGCGATCGCTCCTGGCGAGTGGGTGCATACGCATAACATCAGAACCAACCTCGCCGGCGAGGAGCAATACACGTATCAACCGAACCTGCACCCCGTCATTTATCCGAAGCGTTCCTTGACCTTTCAGGGATACCGGCGGGCCAATGGAAAAACCGGCATACGCAACGATCTGTACATCGTGCCCACGGTCGGCTGCGTGAACGGAATCGCGGAGCAAATGATCCGCGCCTTTAAAGCGGAGCACCCGGATCTTGGTCCCTTCGATAACATTACCGTGCTGAGTCACCCCTATGGCTGCTCGCAGCTTGGGGAAGACCATCTCATGACGCGCAGCATTCTCGCTGATGCCGTGCTTCACCCCAATGCAGGCGGCGTTCTCGTCTTTGGTCTAGGCTGCGAAAATAACGTCATTTCCGAGTTCCGGGAGCGGCTGGGCCATTACGATGAGCAACGCGTCAAATTTCTGGTGGCCCAGGAGGTCGAGGATGAGCTGGAGGCCGGTCTGGCACTGCTGGAGGAGCTGGTTGAAGCGGCGCGCAACGATCGCAGAGAGCCTGTGCCGCTCAGCGAGCTGAACGTTGGGCTCAAGTGCGGCGGATCGGACGGCTTCTCCGGCATTACGGCCAACCCGCTGCTTGGCGCTTTTTCCGATTTTCTCATCTCCCAGGGCGGCTCTACAATTCTAACCGAGGTCCCCGAAATGTTTGGAGCTGAACAGATGCTGATGGCCCGCGCGGAAAGTCCAGAGGTGTTCGAGCAAATTGTTGCACTTATCAACGATTTTAAGCAATATTTCTTATCCTACGGTGAACCGGTCTACGAAAACCCCTCGCCCGGCAATAAGGCCGGCGGAATCAGTACACTGGAGGACAAATCGCTGGGCTGCACGCAAAAGGCCGGGACCGCCCCGGTGGTCGACGTCCTGAAATACGGTGAGAAGCTGCGCAAGAAAGGCCTCAGCCTGCTGCAGGCACCAGGGAACGACCTGGTTGCCTCCTCTGCGCTCGCCGCCGCCGACTGCCAGCTCGTTCTCTTTACGACTGGCCGCGGGACACCGTTTGGCAGCTTCGTTCCCACCGTCAAGGTGGCTACGAACAACGAGCTGTTCGCCAAGAAGAAGCACTGGATGGACTTCAACGCCGGCATCTTGTTGGATACGCCGATGGAAGAAGTGCTGGAGCAGTTTATTCAATACGTCATTGCAGTAGCCAGCGGTCAACCGACTCGGAACGAGCAGAACGAGGTCCGCGAACTGGCAATTTTCAAAACGGGAGTCACCTTATAAACGGATCGCGCCCAAATCACACCAAAAAGCCATTGCCCGGACGATAACGTCCAGGCAATGGCTTAGCTTTTCTAAGATGGCGATACCGTCTCTTCATGGTGGCGACGATGCCGCGCTTGACGGACGGTAAACAGCAGAAGAACCAAGGAGCCGAACACCAACGCGAGACAAAGGACGAACACCATCCGATATCCGTCTACGCCGGCCAGGAGGGCTCCGCCTGCCGCTGTGCCAAACATCATGCCCAGGTTCCGCGACAACGCGAGTAAACTGCTGATTAACCCCAAGTGGCTTGGATCCACGCGGCCCATCACCAGGCTCGTATTAGGCGAAGTGATCATCCCCATGGATGCCCCCAGCAAGACAATCAAGGTAATGAGCAGAAACATCGGATAGGAGGAGGAAAGAAATCCCAAAGCCAATAACGTTCCCGACATCGCGAGCAATCCCGCCGTCAACAACGGCAAGGAACCGTGCTTGTCCGACAAACTGCCGAATAACGGGGAAGCGACGATCAACGCCAACGGATACCCCATCATGATCAATCCGGCCATTGCCGGCGGAGCGTCTAACTCGTGGCGAAGATAAACCGGCAATACAAGTTGCGCCGAAAATGCCGCCATATACGTAACAATAGTGATCCATAGCCCGGTATTTGTCGCAGCATCGCTGAGCAGCTTGAGATCGATGAAGGGGGAGCCGCTGGTGGAAAGACTCCACATTACAAATCCAGCGGCACAACCCGCAAACAAGAGCAACAACACGACCACGGCCAGGGATCCCCATCCCCATTCCGAGCCAAGATGAATCGCTGTGACCAGGCCGGTTAACGAAATCCCAAACAATAGCGCTCCGGTTACATCGATGTGCCCTTGCTCCTCCGGCTGATCCTTCGGAATAAACCGCTGGGCCATAATCCAAGCCGCTAACGCAGTGCCGGCCAGCAGCCAGAAGCACGCCTCCCAAGAGATCCATTGAATCAGTGCCCCTCCGAGGCTGGGGCCAATCATCGAACCGGCGGCCACAAAGGTGCTGATCATCCCTAGGGCTCTCCCCCTCTTTTCGGGAGGAAACAGAGAAACGATCAGCGCCATGTTCGTCGCCTGATACATCGAAGCGCCAACGCCTTGTACGATCCGGAAGGCAATCAGCCAGCCCAGGGACGGGGCAAGCGCGCAGCCAAGTGCCCCTAACGCAAAGCCGAGGTAACCCAGATTATGCACGGACCGCCGCCCCCGGATATCCCCGAGTTTCCCCATCACCGGCAGGAGGACGGAAATGACCAGCAAATAAGCCGTAACCACCCATTGCGCAGAGGCAAGGCCGATCTGATAATCTCTAGCGATATCCACCAGCGCGATGTTGAACATGCCGGCGGAACAGTTCGATAAGAAGGCTCCCGTACAAATAATATATTGAACCAGTGTACGGGTTTTGCCGTTCATGCCCATACCTGCACCTGCTTTACACTTGTGTCATCGTCATCGGGTTCACGGTCGTTTTCCCCGCCCGTTCCCACAAGGAAATCACTTCCCGGGTGTCCGTGACTTCACCGAAATATCCTTCGATATTTTTTATCGTCATTTCATGAGCCTGGGTTGAATAAGAGGCGCAGGCATCGCGAAGCAGCACGATGTGATAGTCCAGCATAAAACCGTCCCGAGCTGTCGATTCCACGCACACATTGGTGCTGACACCGGTCATGATCAGCGTTTCGATCTTCTGGCTCCGCAGGATGGAATCGAGTCGAGTATTCACAAAAGCGCTGTAACGGTGTTTGTTCACGACGACCTCACCCGGCTCGGGCGCAACTTCGTAGAAATCCGCCCCCCAGCTGCCCTTCCGACATACCGCCATCGATCTTCCGTTCGATCGTTCCCTCCAAGCTTCGGAATCGGTCGCTTCTTCATGAAAGGTCTGGATAAAAATCACCGGCACCTCAAACACTCTGGCTGCTGCCAACAGGCGATGTAAATTGGGCATCATATCGGCTACGGCACCTATGTCATTCCCCGCTTGGGCTAAAGCCCCCTCCGGGTGACAGTAATCATTCTGCACATCGACCACCACGATGGCTGTCCGGCTGTTCATTAGCTTCTGCTCTAAATTCACTTTGCTTCACCTTCCCTTTCCTTACTTGGATGAATTAACAAACTGCATATCGACCAATTGGTCATAGGAATAATCGCCCGTATAAATCCCGGTTTTGATCAGCACATCCATGTCTTGTTTCACAGCGGCTTCCGTAATGAACCCATCCCTGCTCCATAGATTGTCCGCATAGGCGCGGTCAAGGGAGGCCTGAATCGCATCATCGGATAACGTAGGGAACTCAGCTTTCATGTTTTTCATCGCCAGTTCTTTGTCCTCTTGTACCGCCTTCAGCGCCTCGATTATCGCGTCGGTGAACAGCTGTACCGTTTCCGGATCTTTATCGATCGTCGATTGCTTAACACTAAGCACGGAGTAAGAGAAATCGCCGAAATCATGGAACTTATAAAATGGCTCGCCCCAGACGTCCTTGGAAATCCCGTCGCTAATTTGCGGCTCCGCGCCATTGCCGATATCCGCCGCTCCTTGCTGCACCATCGTCACGACAGTGGAGGCATCCGCCGGCTCCAGCAGCGTGACATCTTTCTCTGGGTCCAGCCCCAAGTAGATGAGCAAATAACGGATCAGCAAATTGGGAGTACCGCCATGACGTCCGGCATTGATCTTCTTCCCTTTAAAAAACTCTTTCAAATCCGCCTCTGAATTCCCGGCCGGAGCCAGCCCTTTCTTGGCCACCAAGTAGACGTTGGCTCGGTTCACGACGTTGACGATTGACACAATGGGATCGGAGTTCTTCTTGTTCGCCAGTGCGTTGGACTCCGTTCCGCCGATGACGCCCCATGCATCTCCGCTAACCACCGCGGTGACATGTGCTCCGCCAGCTGCCTGAATCACCTCCACATCCAGTCCACGCTTCTTGAAGTAACCTTCCCGTTGAGCCAAATAGAGAGGCAGATATCCGGTGGAATGGACAGGTTCGGCGATAACGATTTTTTTGAGCTCCGTGCTCCCCTCCGCTGCTTCCGCGGTGGACTCGCTTTTTCCTCCGCATCCCGCAAGTAAGCTGGCCGTCAAAGCCAATCCCAATAATAACGGTAACAGTCTGCTCTTCTTCATCCAACTTCCCCCTCATGAACATTTTCTGATTCCGGATGACTGACAAGGTCCTCTTTATTTAACGCCGAACCCTTTGGACAACCCTCTTTCCAACAGCACGACGCCCCAATACATGGCCATAGAGAGCACCGACAACACCACCACGCCAACCCATACGAGATTGATGTCAAGAATCGTCCCCGCATACATGATCATGCGTCCAACACCTTGGCTGGAGGCGATAAATTCGCCGACGATGGCCCCGGCAAGCGCAAGGGCAATGTTGATGCGCAAACTGCTGATGATCCAAGGCATCGACCACGGAATGACGACTTTGGTAAAGACCTGCCAGCGCTTGGCCCCCAGCGAATACATCAACTTCTCCATATCCGGGTCTACGCTTTTCACCCCGCTGTAGGCGGACAAAGCAGATACCACAACCGTCATGGAAAAAGCCAGCGCCACCTTGGAGAAGAAGCCGATTCCCAGCAAAATGACGAGGACAGGCGCCAGAGCCAGCTTGGGCATTGCATTTAAAATGATTAAGTAAGGTTCGCTAATGCCGGCATAGCTGCGTGACCACCAGAAGGACAGGCCCAGCAAAGCTCCGCATAACGTGCCAAACACAAAGCCCAGTACGGTTGAGCCTGATGTATAGGCGATATCGCCTAACAGGCCGCCCTCCGCCACTTGCAGCCAAGTCGTTTGCCATATCGCGCTTGGGCTGCTCCAATAATAAGAATCCAACCAGCCGATCCGGGTAAATACCTCCCAGATGATGAACAGCAGAACCCCTACGGCCACCCTTCCCCAGCCGATTCTGCGAGCTTTCTTCCGCTCCGCCGCCTCTTCGTCATAAATCAGCGGTGCGGATTTTGTAGCGGACGGGGTTTTTAGCTTTTTTTCAGCTGCCGGCACCACCGCATCCGTGGACAGAGAATGAATCACAAAAGTCGATTTCCGCACAGTTTCTTCCACACTTCATCCCTCCTAGATCGTTTTTTATCCCAACGGTCAAAGCGCGAGTTCTTCCTCGGCATGTCCCGCTGATAACTGGTCAAGCAAGAGATGTTTCAATTCCATAAAATCCGGAGACGTCATATCCTCCGTTTTACGCGGGCGCTCCATCGTGACCGTGATTTTCGTTTTGACCCGGCCCGGCCGTGAAGAGAAGACATAAATATCGTCGGATAAGTAAATCGCCTCATCGATGTCATGGGTGACGAACAGCACCGTTTTTCCAAAGTCGGTCCAAATTTGCAACAGCCAATTTTGCATCGTAAGCCGGGTCTGGGCATCCAGCGCGCCAAACGGCTCGTCCAGCAAGATGATGTCGCGATCGTAAAGCAGCGTTCTCAGCAGCGCAGCCCGTTGTCGCATGCCTCCCGACAATTCCTTGGGATAATGCTTGTCAAAGCCTTTGAGTCCATACTTCTCCATCAGGGGCAACGCTCGATCCACCGCTTCCTTTCTAGGGACGCCGCGAATTTCCATCCCCAGAATGATGTTGTCCAGAATCGTCCGCCACGGCAGCAGCATATCCTTTTGCAGCATGTAACCAACATATCCCGTCTTTCCCACGATGTTCTCCCCGTCCGCAAGCACCTCTCCGGTAGAGGGGGGAATGAGTCCGGCAATGATGTTGAACAAGGTCGACTTGCCGCAGCCGCTTGGGCCAATGATGCTGACGAACCTTCCCGCTTCAATCTTCAGGCTCGTTTCTTGCATGGCCGGGATATCTCGGCCGTTCCGGCGAAACCATTTACTGACTCCGTTAATCTCGATTTTGGGCTGCATGCTCCAACGCCTCCACTCCTTGAAATTTTCGTGTGTAGATATAAAAAAATCGCCAGTTAAAACCCATAGCGCCCCCTAACAAATAGCGCTGCGAGTCCAAACTGACGATTAGCCGGCTCTTTCGATTAGCGAAGTTCCGACAACTCCTTCAGATAATCCTCCACGTCGCGATCCAAGACAACGATCGTACCGGAAAATTCGGTCTCTGCATCGTAATCTTTGAGTATGGCGACGATATTCAGTTGAAATTGACGTTCGAGGGCTGCCTTAATCTCCCGCTTGAACACTTGAAATAACAAGTAATCCAGCTGCCTTGTGGACTGAGGATAAGCCTCATCCAATAGCTTTAAGACCGGCACTCGCCCGTTCAAAGAAATAATCACAATTTTGTTGCCGACGAAATCGACCTTTTGCTGTTTTACACCCACGTTAAAGATTTGCTTATTGATCGCGTTGTAAATCCTCAAAATGTCCTGCTTCCATTCGCCAGCAGTCAAGTTGGCCATACCTCACACCCTCCTTCATGTCATGTATTCTATCATAACTCTGGGGTGTGATTAATGAAACTCTCATTCTTGTGATTTATTATAGGCGTTTAAAAGGGATTGTCAATACGTTTACGTCAAAAAAAATAACATCCATCCACTTGGATGTGATGTTATTTTACATGAAGGCTATATTTAAATGTATGGCATAGGATGAAATGTGTCAAATTACCCGGTGAGCAAAGCCAACCTGTCAATTTGCTGGTACAACCGCTCCGCTTCGTCTGCCAAGCTGGGTTGATTCAGCCGAATTGACATCGCAAGCAGCCGGTCAGCTTTCTGCTTGAGCTGCTTAATCTCCATCATGACCGCTTCTTGATCCATCCCCGGAAAACGTTTCACGAGCGTTACTCCTTTCACCACATTTTCAAAAAACATCCATATCCCCTTTCTCCAATTTACTCCAATTTGCAGTAGTGGCCATTTCACAGAGTTTTGAAATAGGGGGTATTTTTTCGCAAACTTGATCTGAATCAAGTAGAAAGAAGAAGCTCGATGCTAACATAGGAGACAAGGATCAGGAGTCCCGGCGATCAAGCCGGAGTATTCCAGCCAAAGGATCCGGTCCACCAGGCCGGAATAAGGAGGATATCAGGAAAATGGAAAAATTATCAATAGCTCAACTTCAGGACTTCCAAGCGGATAAATTCACCAAACGGATAGCCTACAAAAAAGGGGAAAGCGTCGTGTTTGTGCTAAACTTTATGCCGGGCCAAGAGCTGCCAACCCACACCCATCCGAATACAGACGTGTTTATTCTCGCCTTGCAAGGTCACGGGACGATTACGGTGGATGGAGCAACCTCTCCGCTCAATCAAGGTGAAGTCCTGCATTTGGAAGGAGCGGAAGCCTTCTCCTACCGGAATGACGGAACCAAGCCCGCCAGCTTGTACGTTTTCTTAACCAAAGTTCCTGCACCAGAGTACGCACAGAACATTTAAGATACGAATTCTAATCGCAAAAAAACAGACCGAAGGCTGAATCTCCCCTCCGCCCCGGTCTGTTTTTTATTACTTCTTGATCAAGTCTCCCAGCGAAACGGCAGTTCCCTTGGAGACATTGCCAGAAGCATCAACGGCTTGGAATTGGACCGTATAGCTTTTGGGATTGTTTACGTTCGGCAACACCGCGGTCTGGACACCGCGCGCCACCTCCAATGTATTGCCGATTAGCTTCTTGTTTTTGAGCAAACGAATCTGCACCTTCACAGCATCCACATCGTACGGACCGTCCCAAGTTAACCGAATCTGTCCATTTTCTCGAACCGCACGTACATGCTCAACCTCTCCTGGAGGAGTGTGGTCCCGAGGCGGCTCAGGTGTAACAGGCGGTGCCGTAAATACGTCCGGGTCACCAAACGTAAATTTATCCAGGTTAAACAACCAATCCGATCCCTTAAAGAGCAGGAACACGATATGCTTGCCGCGAACCGAAGCCGTGAGATCCGCCGAGAACACCTTAAACTCCTGCCAGCCACCGGTCCCTGTGACCTGCACCTCCGCAATTACAGGGCCGCTTGGGCTGTCCAGCCGCACCTCAATCGTCCCTCCGGCGGTATCGCTCGCCGCATTGACATGGAATTGCCCCGCTGCGCCGCCTTCGCCAAAATCAATGTAGTTGTACATGGCATAAGGCTGGTTCGGGCCGTACATTCCAGCGAGATACGTCTGTCCTCCGCCCTGCTCCGTGCCAAACCCTGAGCCAAGGGTATAACTCTCCGCTTCGATCTTGCCGTAAGCGTCTTGAGCCCGGCCTTTGACGGTCGTGAAGCTGAACCAGTCGAGATTACACGGAAAATCGCTGCCGTCCGTACCGTGGAACACCAGATAGACGTCATGGATGCCCCTCGCAGCCGAATCATCCAGCGTGGACATTACGTCGATCCACGTTGACCAATCGCCTACAGCCGGAATCTCAAGGGTGGCGACGGTTGGCCCATTCAAGCTGTCCAGCTTCACCTCGATCGTTCCTCCGCGGTTTCCGCTTGCCACATGCGCCGTGATTCCGGCCGCACCGCTGCCGAAATCGATGCCTTCATACCGAACGTACGCGCCGTTCGTGATCCCCTCCAGGAAGCCATATTCACTGTTTCGGCTCACCCCGTTTCCGTCATCGAAATCGCCGGCCTTCCGCTTCGCAAAGGCATCGGTTCTCGTCGGATCGGTCTCCGTAAACCGGAACCAATTCAAGTTAAACAGATAATCATCGTTCACTTTGACAAAAGTGAGATAGACATCATGCTTGCCAGTCACGGTCACCGGCTGACCTTGTTCATCCTTGAGCACGTCCACCGCATCGATAAACTGGTTCCAGTTGCCCGTGCCCTCAACCCGAACGGTACCGATTTTAGGTCCGTTCTCCTTATCCAGCCGGATTTCGATGCTTCCGCCAGACGTGGCGCTGGCAGCCCTAGCAATGAAGCCAACGGCTCCCTTCGACCCGAAGTCGACATTTTTGTAGACAGCGGTATGTCCGTGCTGGATCCCGCCCAGCTGCAACGTGCCTTCTGCACTGCCCTCGAGCACGAAGCCTTTGCCGATGTTGTATTTTTCCGCCTCGATCCGTTGATTGGCCGGCTTCACCGGATATACCGGAACTGTCACCGGCTTTGGCTGCACGACCGTCACGGCCTGAACGGCGCTGGATGCTGACCAGGACTCATAGGTGCCGGACAACAGCTGTCCGATCCAGTTGCCGTCGACGAGCCCCTCTGCGTTCCGATGGCTCCAGGCCATCGCCGCATTAAAAGCGAGCCAATCGTCGAACTTCCGCTCGAACTCCCGATGCGCCTTGGACTTACTGCCGTCCACTGCTTTTTGCAGGTAAGCCAAATTGCGCAGCAGAATCGTTTTGCCGCCCTTCAGATCTCCATGCGGTCCCTCGTAACCGAGCAGTCCGTTCGGTTCTGTCTGATGAGCCATCGTAAATTGGGCAGCCTTGATCGCATCCTCCAGATACACCTTGTCGCCTGTTACACGATGCAGTCCGACAGCTGCGCCAATAAACGTTCCTTGATTATAATGCGTTGCATCCGGCACAGGTCCTTGGTCCATCTCGATCCGGTCGAATACCTTGCCGTTTCCGTCCGTCAGCATCGTTTTGCCCCATCGATATATCCGGGTTGCCGCCTCCAAATAGTACGGGTCATCCGTGATTTCATACAGGAACACTGCCGCTTCGGCCGCCGGGAAGTTGATACAAGCATTTTTCGTGACATGCTCGCTGTTCAACCACCAGATGCCGCCGCCAGCAAACTCATCATCCCATTGGGTGTCGTAGACGAAATCGAAGTAATACTTCGCTTTATTCAGATACCGGGCTTCCCCGGTGATTTGATACGCTCTGGCACTGGCCATTGCCCACCACATAATGTCATCGTTAAACGGATTGTTCGTCCAATTCTCGCCATACTTCAGGACCGCTCCATCGAAAATATCGTCGATCTGGGCGCGAAGCTGCGCCTTTAACTCCCGATCCGATGTACGAAGATAAGCGTCCATGACCATTTCCCACAGCTCGGCTTCCACCCAGAAGCCCTGGTAGTTGGAGCCGCGATTGGAATCGGCCCAGAACAATTTAGCCTGCGGATCCCAGAACTTGGCGTTAAATGCCCGGATCGCCGCATCCGCATCCTTGGAAGTCCAACTGGCCGCATGGGCCTCCGAAGCGTTTGCTCCGGTAAGCAGCGAAATCGAGAGTGCCATCGTTAACGTGAGTGCAAGTAATTTCGATAACGTTCCATTCCCCGGATTCCGTTTCACGGCAAAACCTCCATTTTCGGAAATGTTTTCTTACCCGAAAGCTAGCGCATGGCAATTTCCAAACCACATAAACTGAGCACAAATTCGACAAACATGGCATTAGACCAAGAGAACCATTCCCGCGTATACTCCGATGGATTATCCTTGTGGAACCCTTCATGTACCAAATTCGTTCCCGCATCGGTCCGCTCGAACATATCCAGAATCTCCAGCTTTTCCGCTTCCTCCAGCGCGGTGATCCCTTGAATGGATAAGGCGATGTGCCAAATGTAGTCCGGCGGCGTGTGCGGGCTGCCGATGCCTTTGGCATACGTTCCTTCATAGTAATAGGGGTTGCGGCGGCTCAGAATCATCCGACGCGTGTTGAGATAGATCGGATCGTCTTTGCTGCAGTAATCGAGATAAGGCAGCGACAGCAGGCTCGGCACGTTGGCATCATCCATCAGATTCACGCCGCCCAGGCCGTCTACCTCGTACGCATACACCTTCCCAAACTCCGCATCCTCAATAATGGCGTATTTTTCGATCCCTTGCCGAATGTCGTCCCGCAGCGCACGCACCTCACCCGCGAAAGCGTCATCCCCGTAAAACTTCTCATTGATCTCCAACAAATACCCCAGCACCACAATGGCAAAAAGGTTCGACGGAACGAGATACCCGTATTTGCAGGCATCGTCACTCGGGCGGAAGCCCGACCAGGTCATCCCCGTGTAGCCAACCGGTCCTGGAAGCCGATCGGTTTCCCCGCTGTTTTCCCGGACGAACGTGTATGTTGACAGTTCCTCATGCCGCTGCTCGGTCCGCCACGTTTGCAGAATCAGTTCCGCCGCTTGCTTAAATTCCGGCGTGAAGTGGCGAGTTTCTCCGGTATTTTTCCAATAAAGGTAGGCGAGCTGCAGGGGATAACATAACGAATCCACCTCATATTTCCGTTCCCAAATCCATCCGGACATCTCGGTCAAATCCGTCTGATGACCGCGGAAATTCTCAAATTCGTTAAACGCGTTAGCATAGGGATCGCGCAGGATCGATTGGTATTGCGTTCTCAGCACGCCCTCGATAATCTCGCGCAAGCCGGCATCCTGCGCTGCCGGGATGAGATACGGCCGAAGCTGATTCACGGAATCGCGCAGCCACATGGCCGGGATATCGCCGGTCAGCATAAACACCGTGCCGTCATCGTGGCGATGGATGGTGGTCTCCAGCGTATTTTCATAACACCGTTTGAACATCTCGACGATTTTCGGGCGATGCTTCATTTTGGTCTCCACCAAGGCAATAATGTCGGATTGAGTTAGTTGCTCAGTCATGGTTAATCTCCTCCGTGTTGTCTCGTAGTCGTTGTGCTTGTGATGCAGGTTGTGCTCGTTGTGCTCGTTATGGTCACATACGTTCGCTTTCGGTGGTTCGGTTGTACATGTTCCTCACTTGCGCGCCTCCAGCCGGGCCGCCGCTTCCAGCAGCATCAATCCGCTCAACTGGACGCTGAGCTGAACCGGCAAGGTCGGCGGCTCCTTCCAGGAAGGGGCGCAGAGCATCGGGCTCTCAAATAGCCCGCTGGATCGAAGTGTCTCCGCATTGGCAAAAATAACCTCTCGCACGTGCGGACACGCTGGATCGACCTCCAGAAGTCGGTCGAGATAGCGAATGAGGATCCCTTTGAATAACCCGGTATCGTCGATGCCCTCCTCCGGAAGCAACCAAGTGCCGGGCTCGCACAGCTCCTCGAAGCAGGCGGCCGCAGTACGCCGGGCATCCTCCAGGTAGGCTGATTCGCCGGTATAGAAGTATAATTCAACTCCCGCGCCGATGAAGACGCCTTGGCAATACGTGAATCTCCAGTCTTTGTCAATCGTACCGTCCCCCGTACGGTTCATACCATCCCAAACAAAACCGGTCGCGGGGTCAACCAGACTAGCTTTATTCCAATCGTAAATTCGTTTCGCCCAAGCGAGATCTTCGGGCCGACCGAATATACCATAAAGCCGGGCAGCAAGAATTGCTGCGGGGGCGTTGGCCGGGGTATTTTTGTAATCCAACTGATCCTTCTTCCATGCCATCCCGCCGCCGCAATACTCATTCCAAGCCGTTTGGATGTCCGCCCATAACTCTTGAAACTTCTCCTCATAGCACGCCTCACCGGTCGCCCGGTAAGCCCGCAGCAGGGCCAGTGCCGTCCATTCCATGTCGTCATAATAATTGTGCGTGAACGTCCCGCCGTTATAACGCTCCAGACTGCGGCAGAACTGACGCATCCGATCCGGCAGCGCCGGGTCGCCGGTCCGCTCATAGGCGTCCACCAGCACATCGAGGACATGGGCTTGCCACCAGTAGTAGAAATTTTCGCCGACCCGTCCCGCCGAACGCGGATACCACTGGTCCAGGATGCCGGTCTGCTCATTCCCGTAACAGGCGAACAGATCGCGGTGCATGCGTTCCGCCAGTTGGGCCCAACCTAGCTCACAGCGGTCCATCACGGCGTCTCCCCTTGGGGGGCAGCCTCCGAAGTTAGCCTTGGGGCTGATTGATCCTGAGCCGCCTTCGGCTTAAGCGCTGCTGCCGCCTCCATCAGCATCACGCCGCTCAGCTGCGAGCTGAGGGATACGGCTATATCTGGCTTAGGAGCCTGGCTCCAATCCGTGCCAAACCGCGGTTGCTGCGGATCGGCGGCCAGGTGGCTCCAGGTACGTTCCGCCTGAAGGGCGACGTACTCGGCAACCTCGGGATGGTCTGGAGCCGCTTGTGCCAACTGCACCAAGTAGCGGATCAGGATGCCTTTGAACAGTCCGGCATCGCCATCCCCTTCCTCCGGCAGTAGACCGGTCTTTCTGGAGGTGAACTCCTGGAGGACGACGCGGAACGTGCGAAGCGCCGCCTCCAAGTAAGCCGCATCACCGCTTACCCGGTACATCTCCACCGAAGCTCCAATAAAGACGCCCTGGCAATACGTAAACCGCCAATCCTTATCGATGGTGCCATCCCCGGTACGGTTCATCCCATCCCACACCAGGCCGGTGACCGGGTCGATCAGGTTCGCCGCCTGCCACTCGTAGATCCGTTGTGCCCAAGCCCAATCGTTTGGATCGCCAAACGCTTGGTACAACCGGGCTGCCAGAATCACGGCGGGAGCATTGGCTGGGGTGTTTTTATAGTCGAGCTGTGATTTCTGCCAAGCGATCCCGCCGCCCATGTGCTCGTTCCAGCCGGTTTGAATGTCCTGCCACAGCAGTTGGACGGCCTCCTTGTAACGCGGTTCGCCTGTGGTTTGATAGGCGCGCAGCCAAGCGAGCGCCATCCACTCCATATCGTCGTACAGCTCATTGGGCCAAGCGCCGCCGTTACGCTGAAGCAGACCATCATACAGCTGCTCCAGCCGCTGGACATACCGCCGCTCCCCTGTGCGCCGCAGTCCGTCAACTAGTACATCCACCGCATGCGCCATCCACCAATAATGGAAAATCTCATTGCAGGTTCCATTTTCGCAGGGCGTTTGAATATTGTACATCCGGATTTTTTCGTTCCAGAATAATTCATCCAATGCCGTCTGAGCCAGGTCGGCCCGTTGCTGCCGGATTTCCGTCTCTTTCATGGTCGTCGTCATATGAGCTCTCCCCTCTGTCCTATCCCTTGATTCCACTAAACGCGATCCCCTGAATAAAATACCGCTGCAGCAGCAGGAACAGCACCAGGATCGGCAGAATGGCCACCAGCGCCCCCGCCATCATCGGCCCATAATCCGTCTGATAGTTGTACGAAAAAGCCTGTAGCCCCATCTGAATCGTCGCCTTCGCCGGATCGTTCAGGACGATCATCGGCCAGAGGAAGCCGTTCCAACCGGCCTGGAACGTAAAGATTCCGAGCGTCGCCAGCGCCGGCTTGGTCAGCGGCAAGTAAATGCGCCAGAAGATTTTGAATTCGCCGCAGCCTTCGATCCGCGCCATCTCCATCATGTCATTGGGCAGGGTCAGAAAGAACTGCCGCATGAAAAAGACCGCAAACGTCCCGGAAGCCCCCGGCAAAATA
Source organism: Paenibacillus sp. 3LSP (assembly GCF_032465655.1). Taxonomy (NCBI): domain Bacteria; kingdom Bacillati; phylum Bacillota; class Bacilli; order Caryophanales; family Paenibacillaceae; genus Paenibacillus; species Paenibacillus sp. 3LSP. The sequence continues at coordinate 23,213 of NZ_JAWDJI010000073.1, forward strand.
ATGCCCCAAAACGAGTTCATCAGCCCGTACCCTCCGCTGCCGAACAGGTCATTGCCGCCTGCCAGCGGGATATGGCGCAGCACGTAGACGCTGGGGATCATTGTCACGATCCCCGGCACCATCATGGAGACCAGCAGAATGCGAAAGAATGGCTGGTTCATCCGGAATTTCAGCTTGGCAAACGCATAACCGCTCAGCGAACCGAAGAACAAGTTACATAACACCCCGGCCGCCGCAAGAATAAAGGAATTCCAGAAATAAAGACCAAAAGGCACGGTCGTAAACGCGTTGTAATAATGCTCGAATGTCAGGTTCGTCGTAAACCATTTAATCGGCAAAGTGAACATGTCTTCATCATGTTTAAATGAGGTCAGCACACTCCAATAAAAGGGCAAAAACATGATGACCGCAATGATACCGCCAACCGTATAAAACAACACATTCGCGATTCGGTTCTGCGTGGATACACCGATTTGCGGACCTCGTGTACGGACGCCTGGTTTTATCGTCTCTGGATTTGTCATACGATCGGCTCCTCCGCTTTGGTGATTTTCATGCTGATGATGGAAAATACGAGAATCGCCATCGCCAGCACAAACGCCTGCGCTGAGGCATACCCCATCTGCAATTGGTTAAAGCCCTGCTGATAGATCAGGTAGACCGGAGTTTTCGTGACGTTCGCCGGTCCGCCCTGCGTCAAGACAAACGCCTGGTCGAACAACTGCAAGGCGCCGATGATGGACATGACGCTGACGAGGAACGTCGTCGGACGAAGCTGCGGCCAAGTGATGTAGCGGAAGCAAGCGAACCGCGACGCCCCGTCCAGCCGGGCGGATTCGTACAGATAGTCCGGCACGCCTTGAAGGCCGGCTAAATAGATGATCATATTGGAGCCAACCGACTGCCAAAGCGTCATGACGATGATCGATAACATCGCTGTCTCCGTCTGCGACACCCAAGCCGGGCCGGTGATGCCAAAATAAGCAAGCAGCCCGTTGATCAACCCGTATTCGGGATGCAGCATCCAGATCCATACCGTGGCCGCGGCGACGGCCGAGGTCAAGGTCGGCAGGTAGTAAAACGTGCGGAACAGCTTGACCCCGCGTATCTTTTTGTTCAGCAGCATCGCAAACAGCAAGGAAATCAATAAGTTCAGCGGTACAAAAACAATCGCATAATAGAACACGTTGATGAAAGTCTGCCAAAGCAGCGCATCGTCGATCAGGCGGCGGTAATTGTCCAATCCAACCCAATCGTTGCTGCTCAGCACGTCATAGTTGGTGAAGCTGAGGTACAGGGCCATCACGACGGGGATGACCATGAATACGGCAAATAGCAGCATGGTTGGTGTTATGAACAGATAGGCCATTCGAGCCTGATGCCGTCCAAGCTTATTGATGGATGCCATTCTTCGCTCCCCTTTCAGAGGCCGATTTTTACTTCACGACAGCATTTTCCTCTAGCAGTTTGTCGCCTTGCTCTTGGGCTTTTTTCAGCGTATCGTCGATCGATTGCTTGTTCTGGAGCAGCAGTTGAAGGTTCGGAATAAGCGCGTTCTCTTCCATGACAGAATATCCCGGATGGGTCGGCCGCGTTTTGGCAAATTCCAACGTCTCCGTAAACGGCTTCCACAATGGATCTTCAGTAAAGAATGCATCCTCCAGCGCCGGTTTAAAGCCTGGCATGTTCAAGCTCGTTTTTGCCCACAGCAAGGCGTTGTCCTTGTTCGCTGTCCACCATTTGATGAACTCCCACGCCTCATCCGGATGCTTGGAGCCTTGCGGGATGACAAGCCCGAAGCCGCCCATCACGCTGCCTTTGTCCCCATTCGGACCGGCTGGCGGCGGAACGATGCCGTAATCCAGATCCTTACCATATTTGTTGTACGTGCTCATCATCCAAGGTCCGGTGTACAGCATCGCTACTTTCCCTGTAACAAACGCGTCGGTACCTTCGCCAAGCCCTTGTTCGAAGCCGACTTTATAGACTTTGTCCTCGTTCAGCAAGCGCTGCCAAAACTCCAGAACTTGTTTGCCCTTCTCGTTGTTGAAGTTGGTTTTGCCGTCTTCGCTGAGCATTTGCCCGCCGGCTTGCTGTAAATACATGTTAAACAACCCCGGATCGGCCATGGAGAACCCTGCAGTTTCAAGCTTGCTGCCATTCCATTTCGTCAGCGTCTTGGCCGCTTGCTCCAATTCATCCCACGTCGTTGGTGCCTCCAGCCCTGCATCCGCAAACATCTTCTTGTTGTAGAACAACGCGCGGGCATCTACCGTTAACGGCAGGCCGTACAGTTTCCCGTTATTGGTCAGCTCCTTCAAGGACTCCTCGTAAAAATCTTCCTTGTTCACTCCATCGCGCTCCATATAGTCGTCGATGGGACGAAGCACGTTTTTTGGAGCGTACAATGAGGTTCTCCAGCGGTCCCAGAACAAAATATCCGGCGAACCGCCGCTCGTCGCAGCCGTGAGGAATTTCGTGACCATATCCTGCTGAAGCACGTATTTGACTTCGATCTTGTCTTGCGACTTGTTGAAGGCGTCAACCATCGTCTCGAACTGCTTCTGCCCTTCGCCGCCCCAGTCGCCCCAGAACGTCAGCTTCACTTTCTCGGTTTTGCTGCTTCCGGTGTCACCACCGCCGCCGCTGTTCCCTGCGCCGCCGTTAGT
>NZ_JAWDJI010000074.1:0-23086 GCF_032465655.1 Paenibacillus sp. 3LSP
ATCTCCACTCCCTTGTATTTGCACAGACGCTTAAATATTTCGATCAAATCTCTCCTCACTTGATTATAGATCTCTTTCCGTCTATACTTCGGGGTGAACACGATATGGTATTTGCACATCCACTTCGTGTGAGCTAAACTATAGCTCTTGTTTGCCATCTAAGACCATTCCTTTCTTTTATTGAGCCTGAACATCTCAATTTTATGGGAATGGTCTAGTTGGTCAAACCTTCGTTCCTCCACCCGCATAGCGGGTGGTTTTTTGTTTCGCACGCTTCGCGAGCTCAACTGGCTAAAGCCATAATAAAAAAAATCCGAGACAAACCCCGGATTTTTCCACCCCCAAACTTGGCTCCATTCTCTCTTTACAACAGGTACACCAAGATCGCCAGCACCACTAAATGCGCAGGATAAAAAGCTCTCCACACCCAGCGGGGCAGCCGCCAGGCTTCGAGCTTTCGCCACAGCCCCGGCCCGTAGGCAATCACCAGCGTCGGCAGGATGCTGGCCAGCTGAATCACCCAGCTGTAGGCGAACAGATACACGAGGTTCAGGAGCAAGTGCATCGCCACCGCTTTTCCTTGATTGGCAAATTTGAAGATCAGCACCAGCAGCAGGCCGTAAGCGCCATAATCAAACGGAAGTACCTCCATGATCACGCAGACACCGGCGATAATGATCGCGGACAGCGGCCCCGGTTTCGATGAATCCAGCATGCGCAGAACCAATAAAGAGATAAACAAGGTCGCCACAACATTTAGACCGTTCGTATCGAAAGCCAGCTGGTAAGGAATTTGTGATAGCACAGCGATCAGTAGCAACCGTGATGCGTACTTCCGGTAATTGGAGGTGTGCTGATAACCCTGGACCAGTGCGTAGGCATAGATCGGGAAAGCAATTCGTCCGATTATCCGCCAGAGAACATCTCCGGGAAAAAACAGCAGCCCAACATGGTCGATCAGCATGGTGATCATGGCGATCAATTGCACGGCCTACACTCCTTTCGTTGATCAACGGGGTTTAAAAATTTTGATTTTCATTTTTTCTAATCTTCAGTAGACTGAAAATAAGCCAAATTAGCGTTGCCATCATAGATAGGGGAGTCATCATGTACTTGTTTATCGTCAATCCAAATGCGGGTAACGGCGAAGGTCGCCGGATTTGGAATAAAATCAGCAAAAAGCTGCAACGGCTTGGTATTCCTTACGAGCACGTCTACACCACAAGCGCCGAGCAAGCGCATACATTCCTTCAGGGCAAGCTAACCGGGGAAGTGTCTTGGCGCGCGGTGGGCGTGATCGGAGGCGACGGCACCATCCATAGCCTGCTGCCTGCGATGCACCAGTCCGGCGTGCCGCTGGCGGTCTTCTCCGCCGGGTCGGGCAATGACACCGCCCGTGGATTCGGCATCCCGCGCCGGGTAGGCGGCGCACTGAAGGTGCTGCTGAGCGGCCGGTCAACGACGGCCGATCTCATCTCCATCGATGGAGACAGCACACTGACCGCACTGGCTGTCGGCTTTGACGCTCAGGTTGCCAGCAATGTCAACAACAGCCGCTACAAAAAAATATGCAACGCGATTGGACTTGGCAGGTTAGCTTATATCATCGGCATTTTTCATACCCTTCTAACCTATCGTCCCGGACCGTTAACGCTCGAATGTGACGGAACTACTTACCGGTTCGAGTCAGCCTGGCTGACAGCAATAAATAATGTTTCCAGCTATGGCGGGGGAATGATCATCTGTCCGGACGCCAAGCCGGATGACGGAATGCTCGATCTGTGCGTCGTGCACGATTGCTCCAAGCTGAAGCTGCTCCTGTTATTTCCAACCGTATTGTTTGGAGGTCATACGAAGCTCTCCTTCGTAACGATGCTGAAGGGCCAAAACATTACGATTTCCAGCTCTCTGCCGCGCCTTGCTTTAGGTGACGGGGAGCACGTGGCAACCACGCCGCTTCGCGCTTCCTTGGAACCCGGCTCCATTCGGATCATTCGCCCGTAACGGGAACGGTACAGCGTGACGAACTATGACGTGGTTCAAAAAAACCTTTGGGCGGGATTTTTAAGCTCCCCCAAAGGTTTTTTGATTTTTTTACCTCACCGGGCTGGATACCTGCCAAACGATGGGACTCAGCTCGACTTGCTCGCCCAACCACTGTCTGGCGATCTTGCGGAACATTTCGGCATCCCCGCTGCAGAAGAACTGATGCACGGGAGTACCATTGCCGCGAGCTAAGCACCCCCGTTGATGCAGGATGGTGCTGATTTCGCGGGCGGTTTCATCCGCAGAACTGATTAACTTCACGTTCGGCCCCATGACACGTTGGATGGGGTCCTTCAAGAACGGATAATGAGTACAGCCTAGAATTAAGCAGTCCATCGGCTGCTTCTTCATCTCCCGAAGAGATCGCTCCACCACATGCAGCGCTTCCTTCGTTTCATACAACCCATGCTCTACTAACGGAACAAATTCAGGACAAGCTTCGCTAACGATTTCGATTTGGGGATTTAACTCACGTAGCGCTACCGTATAGGCCCCGCTACGAATCGTGCCTACCGTCCCGATGACGCCAATCTTTCCGGTCTTCGTCGCGCTGATTGCTGCGCGGGCACCCGGATGAATGACGCCAATGACAGGGATATCCACCTTGGCCTTGATGAAATCGAGTGCAGCCGCTGTGGCGGTGTTGCAGGCAATCACAATCATTTTCGGATGGAACTGGATTAAATAATCGACGATTTGCTCGGTAAACAAGCGGACTTCCTCGGGCGACCTTGGGCCATAAGGAGCCCGGGCCGTATCGCCGAAGTAAATGATTTTCTCTCTGGGAAGCTGCCTCATCACTTCCTTGCAGACGGTGAGGCCTCCCACTCCCGAGTCTAATATGGCGATGGCTTGCTGCACGAACATACCGCTTCCTTTATGTTTAGTGTAAAATCCTTCTCATTACTTTATGACTTCGCACCACAGAGGGTACCTAAATCTTAACTCAATTTGTAGTGCAAGAAAACCCGCAAGGGCGGAGAAAACGGGAAAAAGACCCGGGAGCGGGTCTTTTTCGGGCGATCACTGTGGACAGCCGTTCGAATTATTGGCCTTCCTCTTTGTCGGAAGTTGCCGCTGCTTCCACAGCTGCAGTAGTCGCTTCAACGGCTTCCGTCGTTTCTTCTTCCGTTACGACTCCAAGGGCCACTGTCTCTTCTTCGGTCACCGTCTCCTCTTCTTCATCTGCAAATTCGGAGACTTGAGCAATGACCTCTTCTTCATCGGTGATCTTGTCGGAACGACGGCTTTGGATTTCACTGATCAACACTTCAGCGGCTTCCTTCACCTTGCCGACAAGAACGGTACTTTGCTCCGATACTTTTCCGGCAACCTCTTGCGTCTTCTCTCCGACTTGACGAGCCCCGTTGGCAATATCCTTACGCAGCTCTTTCCCGGCTTTGGGGGCAAATAACAACGCCGTTACCGCACCGGCAACCGTGCCGATGGCGGCCCCCCATATCCAACCTTTGTTTCCTTTGCTCACGACTCATCTCTCCTTTTTGGCTTTCTCCGCGAATGCCCATATCGATAATGTATTATAAGCAGCAAGGGTCTGTCCGGTCACACTTGTAAGGAAAAAAATTGGGCTTGTCTGTCTGAGATTAGACGCCTTCCTGTTCCAGGTACTTCAGCACATTGGCCGAAAAATCCTGCAAAGCCTCGGGCAACCGCCCCCTTAGCCCTTCGACCTCCTGGCGATCCCAAGCAAAATATTCCTGAACTAACGGTTTCCGCAGTCGAACCAGTTCGATGAGCGTAGCGTGCAGTTTCGCATCGATGACCGTTTCATCCAAGAGGATGTCTACAATGTCCTCATAGCTGCTGGCGTCACGCATAATAAACCCGTCGATTAAATAGCTGCCGACGTCCGTTACGATTTCCAGCGCCAGATGCAATGCTCGTTCCTCTGCATAACGCCCCAGCAGGGAGGAGTTGGCCTCCGCCGCTTCACGAAGGGCCTGCAGCAATTCTGGCAGCATGTCCAGCCTGCGTTCGATTTGTTCCCGGTTTACATAATACAAGGGGATTCCCTCCTTTGGTCCAGTCTAAAATTCGAAATCGACTGCGACCTGACTCTCGCGTACTTCGCTCATATGCTCGATTACTTTCTTGTGCTCCGGATGAACTTGATATCCTTCCAAATCCGCAAGCGAATCAAAGGTAGCAATGAGCGCAATGTCATAGGAACGAGGGGAACGGATCACGTCGGTGCCCACCTCAAGGCTTCTGAGCTGCTCTACTTTACCCTGCATGCCGCGCAGTATCTCAACCGTACGTGCCACATTTTCCGGAGATGCATCCTTCAATTTAAACAATACGATATGCTTGATCATAGTTCACCCTTCTCCTTCTTAACGATTCCGTATCTCATTTCAGCATAACATAAAGGGTATCTGCCGGAAAGTAAGGCCTTCCCGAAACTCTATTAATCTAGTTTCATATGATATATTGTCTCATTTACTAGAGACGAGATTTAGAGGGAAAAGAGGTGAATCGCAATGACCCTCCTGCGCTTTCTGCTAAACGAACCGTTGCGAAGGCGAATTCGCCTGCTGCAAGCAGAACTTGAGCTGCTAGCCAGCCGAGTGGAGCATCTGGAGCATGCACTTGATGCCGCCTCCTTCCCGGATTCCGCGACCCGGCAGCAAATTGAAGCCTCGATCGGTCTCAGCATCATCATTGAGACGACGGGCTCCGTCATCCATGGCACATTGATCGCTGTGCATCCTGATGCTCTGGAGATGGTCGATGAATCAGGACGGCAGGTGATCGTCCCAGCCGCTAAAATCACGACCATCAAATTGTAAACCGCGTCAAATTGGCAGGGATCCTCCCATTCGGTAACCGAGATAGCCGGATGGGAGGTGGGACTACATTTTTTCGCTGAAGGGATATTGACAGCTTGACTCCGTTTTTATACAATAAAGAAGTCGCTCACGGGGCCTTAGCTCAGCTGGGAGAGCGCATCGCTGGCAGCGATGAGGTCAGGGGTTCGATCCCCCTAGGCTCCACCATATCTATGAATGTAGCAGTCCATCGGGGCTGTTTTTTTAGTTTTGTGGCGCAAAACGCCCCGCGGATCCTGATCTATCATCTGGGATTCCCGGGGCGTTTTTTATTATCCCTCAAAAGCCCGTTGCAACTCCTCTAGGTTAAACTTCTTCATCTTTAGGAATGCCTGCGTCACTCGTTGGCGTTGTTCTAAGGTTCCCTGGGTCAGCATCTTATCCAAGGCGGACGGGGTGATCTGCCAAGAGAGGCTATAACGATCTTTCAGCCAACCGCATTGTTCGGCCTCAGGCACGGCAGAGAGACTTTCCCAATAATAATCGATTTCCTCCTGTGTGTCGCAGTTCACCATAAAGGAAATCGCTTCGGTGAAGCCGAACCCATGAGCATGCGCACTGTCCATCGCTGTAAACCAGGTATCTTCCAGCATAAAATCGGTGAACATGACCGTCCCCTCCCGGTCCGGCTCTTGTCCGGGACCATACTTGACGATCGTGCCCGGTTTCGCGTTCCGGAATACGGAAAGGTAGAACTCACGCGCTTCTTCCGCCTTGCCGCAGTTATCGCCGGTGAACATCAAGGACGGAACAATTGCTGGACGCGGTTCCCCTTCCGGATTGGTTAACATCAACTGCCATGTAAACCCGTACTTGTCCTGAATCCAACCATACCACTCGCTGAAGGGGTACCAGCCTAGCGGCATAAGTGGAGTCCCGCCGTCAGACAGCTTGTTCCACACTTCATTCAACATTTCTCTGGCGTTGGTGTCTCTAGAGGGGTCGAAATTGACGATACACGAAATCGAAGGATTCAACTTGAAGTACGGACCCGCTGAAATCGCCACAAACGGAAACCCCCAAATGGTAAACGAAACCATTTCGGAATCCCCCGAAGGAGTATCGTTTAGCGTCGTAACCCCAGTGATTCGGGACTCTGGAAATACGGAGCAATAGAACTCTGCAGCCTCCTTCGCCTCTTTATCGAACCACAGATGCAAGCTGATCGATGAACTCACTTTTTTCCTCCTTTACATGAATCAGGTTATTCTTCATACTACCACATTTGGTGACCCATGTTTGATTCCCGTTGGCCTGTGGGCGCATTCCCCACGCCTGTGATTCACTCTCTGTAGGTCCGTTGCACGCTCACGGGTAACCCTCGATGAATTCCAATGAAGCGTTAATTATGCTCTCCATGAACTCCAATGAACTCCGATACCGTTAAGTAAGCTCAACTAACCAGTGATTAGTGATTAACTCCGATGAAGCGCTATCTAACTCTTGATTTACCGCTACTTCACTCGCGATTATCCGCTGATTAACTCCCCATTAGCCCCCGAAATACCGCTAACGCTTGCCACAGATCTTATTTGCCCCAAAAAAGCCATGTTGCGATTCTAACGCTTGCCACAGAGCTTATTCTCCGGTTTCGCCCCCATTTTTCGCAATTTTCACAGCAATAGAGTGTCTTATCGTCGTTAGAATTTTCTCGAGAGCAAATTTGTCCAAATAGCGTTGCTCATAAGCGTTAGAGTTACTCGCCAGTTCATCTCCTGCTCCTTACAACCACTAGACCTGCTCGCCTGACTATCTGCCTCACCCTTCAACCGCTAACGCTTGTCACAGATCTTATTTGCTCCAAAAAAGCCATGTTGCGATTCTAACGCTTACCACAGAGCTTATTCTCCGGTTTCGCCCCCATTTTTCGCAATTTTCACAGCAATAGAGTGTCTCATCATCGTTAGAATTTTCTCGAGAGCAAATTTGCCCAAATACCGTTGCTCATAAGCGTTAGAGCTAATAGAAGTAAGAGCGTATGCACCAGCAAGTGTATTTGCACCAGCAAGTCTATTTGCACCAGCAAGTGTATTCGCATCAGTAAGTGTATTCGCACCAGCAATAACGTTGGCACCAGTATAGTGTTGGCACCGAAATAGTGTTTACACCAATATAGCGTTCTCACCAACAATTTGCGTTCCCACGAACAACCGCATACACACCAACAGCAACTTCCCATCCTCAGCGAACTACCCGAGTTCAGTTACATCCAGCCACTCCTGCGATCTACCCGAGCCCAGTCACATCCTACCACCCCCAAGGAACCACCCGAACCCATTACATCCAGCCACCCCCGCGATCTACCCGAGTCCGGTTACATCCTGTCACCATCAACGAACTCACCAAGTCCATTACATCTGCCACCACCTGCGCCCCTCTGCCCTTACCGCGCGCTGGGAAGCCGGAACGTTCGATACCGTTGTCTACCGCCTGCGACCTCTAGTAACTTTCGGCTGTGCATCGCACGTAGAATCGCGCGGGTATGCTGCTTGGATAGCCTGAGATGGTCCGCGAGCTCTCCCGGGGTAAAGGGGCGCATCAGTCGTCTGGCAAACCTCAAGGCTTCCGCTTCGGCCCAATGGAGGTTGGAGGGTACGGCATTGGACAGGAACTTGCCCACAAAGGATAAGACCAGCTGCTTGCAAACCCCCGGGTCTTCCCGAATCGATAGATAGGCAATCGGCAAGAACAGCCAATCGTCTAGCGCCAACAACGCTTGCTTCATACAAAGATCTTTAAACCGCCCGGCCTCGATATCCCGAGCATGGCTTCGATAATCCTGAATCTCGATGCACCCCTTGGCATTGCCCGGCATGTAGGCTAAATCGAGATAGCGGAAGCCATTGTTAAAATCGCGAACCTCATACTCCGGATAGAGATCGTTAAGGTTTCCGATAGCGGGATACCAAATGTACCGCAGAAAGTCCGTTGTCCCTCGGCTTAATCCCTTTTTGAGAAACTCCTTTCTTCTTAAGTTTGTCTCCTCGTTGATCTGGCGTTCCAACCACTCCAAGTAAACCGCATCAAACTCACTCATCCTTGCCACTCCCTTTCAAAAGTCCATAAAAAAACCGCCCCGATCCCCCCTGCTCCAAGAGCAAGCCAGATCGAAGCGGCATGTGCTTCATACCGAAATATCGAAATATCCACTATGGAAAATAATGTATCACAAGACATCGTTTCGAGCAACGTTCCCTGATTACCCCACAGGCCGATGGATTGGTGATTGAAACGCACCTTCACTTCATGTCTTCAGCTTCTTCACTTTCCCCATGATCCACAAGCAGACTGGAAATGCGATTCCGAAGATCATGGCGTACAACGGCCAAACCTTCATAAAGTCGATCAAATAGGCGAAATTGGGCCAGATGATGCCGGAGGCCACGATGCCAAGCAACACCAGCGGGAGAATCAGCGTATTCTTATGCAACAACATCACCAGCCGAAAGAAAATCGAGATGTACCAAAACACCGTAATCACAACCTCAAACCGTTGAAAAAAATCACCGATCTCGATCGTTCGGGCCACAAAATAACTGGCAAACGTAAGATTGGCCATTACCCCTTCACTGAGCGTCGCGATTGTTAGTACCATCATCAGCAAATACATGGTCCCGCTAATGGCTGATCCAATCCAGACCGCCTTACTCCAATTTTTGGATTTCGGAAGCTCCGGAACAAGAAATAGAAATCCAATCGTTTCTAAGTAAGGAAAGGCTAATAACGAGAAAGACCCCGCAACACCGGTTTCCAGCCATACTCCAAAATCGGAGCAAGATTCGTCCAATGGGTCCCATACAGCAGCGAGAGGCCAACTAGCAGGAAAATCACTGGCAGCAAGAAGAATAACAGTTCCGCACTGCGGCCAATCGTCGGCACCCCTGACCAGACCGAATAAACAACCACGACTAGCATGAGCATCAATACGACATAAGGAGGCGTTAAAGGCATAATCGATATGGTGATAAAGTCGCTTAAATTTCGCAACGTTAAGATAAGGATTAAGTAAGGAAACAGCAAAATGAATAGGATCGACAACACCGAACCAGTGGGAGTGCCGATTAGACGACGAAGGTGCTGAACAAAGGACATCCCGCGCATTTGTCCGGCAATTGCCGACAAGAGCGGGATGAGCAGAAAATGAATGGCAATGGCCACTACGGTACAAATCCAGGCATCATGTCTGGCAACGGCGGCAAGACTCGATGGGATGAGGAGATAGGCGCTGCCGATTTGATACATTGTAATCCATAATGCGAATTGCCTTACCGATATACTCCGTTTGTTCATTCCGATACTCCTCAAGATAGCAATTTAGCGATCAACATGCTAGCCGGATCAAAAAAAGTTTGAATTGCCAATAGCGGTGACGGTACTTGAATATGAAGCAATTGAAGTACGAGGAGAACAATGCCTACGCTTAGGAAACAAGCATGCACAGCGAGATCCCTGAACTCTTTTTTATGAAACATCCTCTGGTATTCCAAGGCCGATATCGCCAATGATACAAACAATAAAACGTATAGCACGTTCTTCCTCACTCCTGTTTATTCTGTGGCATTCCGTAGGGACTGACGATCTTCCCATTTCGCTTGATTTGCAGAGTCACACGCAAGTTCACATCCAGCTCTTCGAAGCGCTTGTCCCAGTCGTTCTTCCATACATGCCATTTTGCCGGATATGCCCGATGAAAGGCTTCGCCGAACCCAAAGATATCCGTACCCAACGATTGAGCTTTCCGAATCCCTCGATTAATCGCCTCTACATACTGGTCTGCAGCAATTTTCTGCAGCTTCAACAGGTCCTCCTCTTTATTGAGATCGACCTTCTTACATCTCAGTTCATTAATGTTGGCTTCAATGTACACGGTAGCATCGAGGACCGGATGATCATTCACGATCTTAGGATCATACTTCGTTTTGGGCCGGATGACGTCCAACGTAAAATGCTCTTTCGCATTCGGACACTCTACTTTGAAAAGACTGTTGTCCACATGATTCGTCAAATAGTTATAAGCCCGGCTTTCGGACGGGTTCATCCAACCAACCAGGCGATCCTCCTGGAAGACACCCATACCGCTGAAAAAATAGTTCGCATGCTGCGGAGACTGCTTCACGTTATCCATCTTCTGAGCTTTATCGGCCTGTTCCCCCAGCTTTAATCCGGTAATGACTGGCTCGACCCCGTCCTTGTTTAAACTCTCCAGAAATTCCTTGGCTTGGCTGTATATGTTCGGAGCCCAGCTTTTGTAGGACAGCTTTAATGCCTTATGCATATCCAGGGCGGGAAAAAGTTCCGTGGACGTCACGAAGGTTAATGCTTCCTTCGCCGAATGGTCCCGAACGATAATTAGATCGAAGACGGGCCGAATCTCATTGTTACGTAACAGCCAATCCAACGGTTCATGCATACCTTCCCGGGCCGTGGCTTCATCCACAAATAAAATTTGCATATGGGACATATACAATCTCCGTGACGACATGCCCACCATTTTGCGGATAGCTTCACTAATGGAATCAGAACGCATCGAAAGTACGAACGTCGGCGTACGTTCGGACGATTGCTTCCGCGACATTTGATTGGGATTCACAACCTGAAGGCTGACCTCATAAAGCTCATCCTTCTTGTCGATTCCCATAGCGAGCACAATCGATAGTTCATTTAATTCATTGCGATTCCAACAACCTGTCAGCAGCAGAATTAATGCGAGGGATATGGAAGCAAGAAAAAAACGCTTCTCCTGTCGGTACACAGGGATCATCTCCTTGAGTTCTACGGTCCTTTAGCTCCAGGTTGGTAAGGGAAACGGAGGATGGCATCCGATTGCTTCCGCGGTTTATAGGGAGCGACAGGCGATAAGTACGGGACACCGAAGGAGTGGAGCCCGCTTAAATGAACGACAAGCATGATAAATGCGATAGTCAGCCCATAGATCCCGAGGGTTGAGGCGATCATCATGAACCCAAAACGCAGCATCCGAATCGGGATCGACATGGAATATGACGGAATCGCAAAACTGGCTATGGCCGTAATCGCTACGACAACCACCATGACGGTTGAAACGATTCCCGCTTCGACCGCGGCTTGTCCAATAACGATCGACCCCACGATGGATACGGCTTGACCGATCGTTCTCGGCATCCGAAGACCGGCTTCCCGCAGGATTTCAAACACGACTTCCATGATTAACGCCTCGAGAAAAGCCGGAAAAGGCACCCCTTCGCGTTGCGCCATTAAGCTCAATAACAACACCGTTGGAATTAAATCCTGTGATGATAGGTGGTTAAGGCGATATACAGTGCAGGGGCTAACAAGCATATCAGCATGCAGAAATAACGAAGCAGTCGGGTGACGCTCCCATAAAGATACGATTGATAGTTATCCTCGGCAGATTGCAGGAAGTCGACGAATAAGGACGGCGCAAGGAGCACGAATGGCGTTCCGTCAATAAAGATAGCAATTCGTCCCTCCATGACCCCCGCCGCAATCGTATCTGGACGATCCGTGTTGTACAGCATCGGAAAAATCGTAAGCTTGTTATCCTGATTCATCACTTCCTCAATATATTCGCCCTCCAGCACGCGGTCCACTTGGAGGTTGCTGAGTTTGTCTTTCAGTTTACTTACGATCTGTTGATCTGCTAATCCATCCATGTACATAAGTGCGAGCTCTGTTTTAGTTTTATTGCCAGCCTGAATCGTCTGGACGCGAACCCGTGTATCCTTCACCCTATGACGAACCAGGGAGATATTCGTGCGGATCACCTCCGTAAATGCGTCCTTCGGTCCCCGAATAATCGGATGGGTATCCGATTCGGTAATTGCGCGTTCCTCTAATCCGGGAATGGAGACAAGCAAACCATCCTTATATCCGTCGATCAGAATCAGTGCTCCGCCTGACAACATTCCATTACTCGCATCCTCATGGTTCGACACGAAGCTGATGCCGCCTACGTTTACGACCTTGTCTTTGAGCTGGGTTGGCGTCATCTCCCCGTCTGAGGTCATCTCTAGAATCGGGCGGATGACATCCTGCTGTAAGATTTGACTATCAATAAGTCCTTCAATATAAACAATTGTGACTTGGGTTTGGTCCACCGGTAACAACTGACGGAACACGACGTCCGAACTGTTCCCAAAAAGTTCACTAAGGATTTCCAGGTTTTGCTGCAGTTTATCGACAAACTCGTCCGGTTGTTGCATGTTACGAGCCCCTTTGTTCTGATGGAAGTAGTAAGAGTATGACCAAAATTTAGTAATTCTACTCGAAAAGGCTACTCAAGGATTGTTTTTAGGAAAAGGCGAATTGACATTCCAAGCGAACCGGATATAATAATACAAAATATCCCACATTCGACGATTGGGAGAGTAACTGTCCGTTCTAGTCCAAGCGAGCCGGGAGGGTGGAAACCGGTACAGGGCTGACAGTGAAGCGGACCCATGAGAATGGTTGCTGAACGCAAAGTAAAGTAAGCAACCACGGCCCAAGACCGTTATCCTGCAGAGTGGTTAAACGTAGAGTTTAACAACAAGAGTGGTACCGCGAGCGCGTAATGCCTTCGTCTCTTTGATGAGATGAAGGCTTATTTTTTTGCCCCGGAGGAGTGGATGGAATGATCAGTAGATCGATGAAAAAGCATCTGAAAACGACCGTACAGCAAGTCCTTTCAAGGCTTGGACACAGCGTCGAGGAGCTGCCAGACATTGTAATTGAACGCCCCGCCCGTGCCGAACACGGGGATTATTCGACCAACATCGCGATGCAGCTGGCCAAAACCTTGCGCCAACCGCCGCTGCAGATTGCCGCGCTGCTTAAGAATGAACTGGAGCAAACGGGCCGCATGGAAGGGCTGTTCCACCAGATCGAAACGGCGCCGCCGGGCTTCCTGAACTTCCATCTGGATTGGAATGAATGGGCTCGCAAAGATTTTCTACTTCCGCAGGCTGTTCGTGAAAAAGTCGTGATCGAACATACCTCCATCAATCCGAACAAGTCCGCTCATATTGGTCATTTGAGGAATGCCTGCATCGGCGACTCGCTGGCAAGGCTGCTTAAGCGAGCTGGTTACCAAGTCGAAGTGCATAATTACATCGACGATCTAGGGAATCAGTTGGCTGACACCGTCGTTGGGCTGCTTCATGTAGATCATCAGGCTGCTCATGTGAGATTCGGGGATTTCTGTTGGGACATCTATTCCAACGTGAACAAGGAATACGAGGATCAACCTTCGCTGTTAGAGCAGAGAACGAAGGTGCTGCAAGCGCTGGAGGCTGGGGACGGGAATCTGGCTTGGGTTGGCTTACTTACAGCAGAGCGCATCGTGCGGGAGCATTTGGAAGAAATGAAGGCGTTTGGGATTGATTACGATTTGTTAGTTTGGGAGAGCAACATTGTCCGGGAAGGGTTCTGGGACACGGCCTTCCGATTGCTCCAGCAAACCGCACTCTTCCAGAAGGAGACGTCTGGTAAACTGGAGGGGTGTTGGGTCCTGAAGCAACCTGCAGACGAAGATGTGGATCCTGAAGCAGAGCATCAGGCTGATAAGGTGCTCGTTCGGTCCAACGGAATTTTGACCTATACGGCCAAAGATATCGCCTATCATCTGTGGAAGTTCGGGGTACTCGGAAATGATTTCATGTACAAGTCGTTTGCGGACGGGCTCTGGACAACCCGTGCAGACGGTGTCACTGCTGATTACGGCAAAGCAGATCTCGTCGTGAACGTAATCGACCACAGGCAAGCGTATCCACAGGCGATGGTGAAGCAAGCGCTGGAGGCGTTAGGCTTCACAACCCAGGCGGAGAAGCTGCGTCACGTTGGTTACGGCGTCGTCTCGCTAAGCCCGGCCGCAGCCCGGGAGCTGGGCCTCGACACCTCAGACGGCAAAGCTTCGTACGCCATGTCCGGCAGACAAGGAATCGGTATCAAAGTGTCCGAATTGCTGGATCGGATGGAAACGCAGATCGATGCCAAGCGTTCTGATTCAGAAGGGTTGTCCAGCCGTCGGATTGCCGCAGCGGCGATCCGGTATTACCTGCTCCGGTTCGCTTTACCAACCGAAGTGGTATTCGACATTCAGCAGGCCACAGAGACGACCGGCAATACCGGCGTCTATCTGATGTACGCGCATGCCCGGGCGGCCAGCATCTTGGCCAAAGCTCAAGCCGACGGGATTCCTCGGGCGGAATCGCTCCAGCTTCCGGAGGACATCGCCCCTCAGGATCGTGCGGAACACGTCCTGCTGAGACAAATCGCGGCATGGCCGGATACGCTGGGCACTGCGTGTGAGGAACTATCCCCAACACCGATCTGTCATTACGCTTATGAGCTCGCTACCTTGTTTAATCATTTTTATACCGCCTGTCCGATCCTAAAAGCCGAGCCCGAGCGGCAGACCTACCGCCTATGGCTTACGGCAAAATTTAAGGAGACCATCGCAGAGGTGCTGGAGGTCATCGGATTGCCAGCTCCGGATCACATGTAAACAAGGGCAAGGCAAGAGTAACACCAAGTGAAAGGCGCGACTGGAACCAACCAGCCGCGCCTTTTATGTGGGTGTCCCCCTCAGTCGCGATGCAGTTAATCAATGTTTTTTGATATCAATATTATTCGTGACGTTTTTTTGAATAAATTGATTCTTCGGCAAGTATGTTTTACTGGAAGGGATGTACACAGAATTGATTCATAAGTTAAACCATCGAGTTAAGCGCTTAACACGATGAGATTTACAAACCAAGGAGGGATCAAACATGGCATTGATGAAAAAAAGAGGTTGGGCCATCGCTTCCGTATTGTTGTGTACGGCTTTAGGCGGGGCGCTATTAGCCGGTTGTTCCGGGTCGGGCGACAAGACTAGCAGCTCCGGCAAAACAACGATTACGGTGACGTATCGCGATGACGGAGCCGGAGAAAAAGGCACGTTATACCGCTGGCTCACCGAGATCGCTGCAGATTACCCGAACAAGGATGTTGAAATTAAGCCATCCCCGATTCAAGCCTCGGAGGGGGACTATTTTGCGAAAGTTGCCTTAGCTTTGAAATCCAAAGATACCGCTCCAGATATCGTGACCGAGGATACGTTTATTCTCAATTCCGACGCCAGCGCCGGTTATTTGGAACCGCTGGATGAGCGGCTGAAGGACTGGGAGGATTGGTCAAACGGCTCGTTTATCGAGGCGATGAAGAAAGGCGTTACCGCCAGCGACGGCAAAGTGTACGGCGTACCGTACAACACGGATTCCCGCGGTCTTTGGTATAACAAAGAGATCTTTAAGCAGGTCGGCCTTCCGGAAGAGTGGACACCGAAGAACTGGGAGGAAGTGCTGGATGCAGCTCGCACCATTAAGGAAAAAGCGCCGGACATCGTCCCGATTTGGATGAACATGGGCAAGGCGACCGGGGAAGCCACCTCTATGCAGACGTACGAAATGCTCCTTTACGGCACCGGCGAACGACTGTATGACGATGCAAGCGGAAAATGGATTATCGAAAGTCAAGGGATCTTGGATGCTTTAGGGTTCATTGAAACCGTAAACAAAGAGAAGCTCGGCCCGCCGCTCTCCAAGGTGCTGAACGGGCAGGCCGGCAACACCGCTTCCCGAGAATACTTGCCTCAAGGCAAGCTGGCCATCTCCCTCGACGGCTCGTGGATTACCGGCAACTATCTGGAAACCGGCGCTTCTCCATGGCCGGAATACAAGGACGTGCTAGGCTTTGCTCCGATGCCAACAAGTCAAGGTCAGGCACCAGGTTCCATCACGCTCGCTGGCGGTTGGGCATTGTCCATTCCAAGCAACGCCAAGCATAAAGACGAAGCCTGGGAGTTTATCAAATACGCGTTAAACAAAGAAAACAGCAAGAAGCTCGTCACCTCCTCAGGCAATATTACGGTGCGAGCTGACGTCGCCAAAGATCCGGAATACACGCAGATGCCGTTTAACGAAATCGCTACGGAATATCTGCAGAACGCCGAATTCCGGCCTGCTCAAGAGAAATACCCGGAAGTATCGACGCAAATTCAGACGATGGTGGAATCCGTCGCCACAGGCACCTCCCCTGCAGAGGCCGCCCAAAAATACGCCCAAGACGTCACCCGCATCGTAGGCGAGGACGCTGTCATCCGAAAATGACGAATTCGAATAAGCGGCAAAGCACTGCCTTCCGGAAGGAGAACGAACCATGAGCAGCATGACGGCTGAAGGATATTCCAGAAATCGCAACTCGTACACGTGGCTTTACTTCTTGCTCCCTTCGATTGTGATAATGCTGGTGTTTTTCATCACCCCGGTCTTCCTTACGTTCTTCTATTCCTTTACGAATCTGGCATTAACGGGGGAATCGGCAAGAGAGTTAAAATTCGTTGGGTTCGACAACTATATTCACATGTTCAAGGACCCGACGGTCAAGGTTAGTATTTGGAACACATTGGTCTTCCTGTTTGGCTCGGCGGTGATTGGCCAGCAGCTGCTCGGCTTATTCATCGCCCTCCTGATGAAGCGCAAGAACCGGACGTTCCGGCGGGTGATTGGCACGATCGTCCTCGCCGGCTGGGTCACCCCGGAAATCGTATGTGCGCTATGCTTATACAGCTTCTTCGGCGACGAAGGGACGCTGAACTCGATCATCACTTCATTGGGGCTTCCGGCAGTCACCTGGCTGTATACTGTTCCAATGCTGACGATCATCCTCGCGAACATTTGGCACGGTACCGCCTTCTCGATGCTCGTCTTTCAAGCGGCTCTTGACGACGTGCCCAGCGAGGTAGAAGAAGCGGCAGTGGTCGATGGCGCTTCAAAATGGCAGGTACTGATTCGGATTATCATCCCTTATATCAAAGATTCGTTTATGACCAACATGATGCTGATCACGTTACAGACATTGGGCGTGTTTGGTTTGATATATGCCATGACCGGCGGAGGCCCGGGAACGTCTACGACCACACTGCCCATCTTCATGTACAACCAAGCCTTCGTGAACTATCAACTAGGGTACGGAACCGCGATCTCCTTGCTGCTACTGCTCATCGGAATCGTGCTTAGCTTGTTCTATACCCGCTCGTTGAAATAGTCCAAGTGCAAGGAGAACCTCTTATGAACGCAAAACAACGGAAAATCATCTACCGGATCTTGCCCTATACGATCCTCACGATCATCGGCATCTGCTTCGTCTTACCCTTGCTCTGGGTGGTAGTTGCTTCGGTCGATCCCAATGCCATGCAGACGCTAAAAATGCCCCAGCGAATCACGGCGGATAATTATATCAACGTGATCACCAGCCGCGAGAACCAACGCGCATTCCTGATCGGCTTGATCATGTCGCTGGGGCAGGCGCTGCTCGTCGTCCTCTTGGCACTGTTGGCCGCCTATCCGTTGTCCCGATATCAAATGAAATACAAGAAGCCGTTTATGTTGACCATCCTGTTTATGACTTCCTTGCCGATCACAGCGGTGATGGTCCCGGTCTACCAGCTGTTTCTCAGTTTGAAGCTGTATGACCAAATCTTTGGCGTGATCCTATTCTACGTAGCCTCATCGATGCCCTACGGCATTTGGATGCTTAAGAACTTTATGGATTCCGTCCCTCTGGATCTGGAGGAAGCGGCATGGGTCGACGGGGCCTCGGTATTTACGGGGATTCGCAGAGTTGTAGCACCGCTGATGGTGCCGGGGATTTGCACGGTCGCCATCTTCACCTTCTCGGGCAGCTGGGGAAATTTCTTTGTTCCATACATTTTGCTGCAAAATCCGGAGAACTTCCCCGCTTCCCTGAAGTTATACCAATACTTTGGTCAGTACGGGATGATTGAGTATGGCAATCTTGCAGCCTTCTCCATTATGTATGCGATCCCGTCCATCGTACTGTACATCTTGTCCCAGCGGTTTATGTCCAAGGGGTTTGGGTTGCAAGGGGGAACGAAAGGGTAGCTATAAAGAACAAAGGCCCTGCTGAAGCAGGGCCTTTGCATGGGGTACACATTCAATTATACGATAAGCGCTCTGGATACAATAACCAGCAGGATGAAGAGAACCAGAATCGTCCCTGTGGAAGTCCAGAAACCACCATAACCTACGCCACCTACGCCATTTTCATATCCCGACATTGTTTTCCCTCCTTTTTAAATATAGAACATCATATTACGGTTCGCCTGTGAACGATCGGGACATTCGCGGAGAGGGGCGAAAATGGGTATCCGTTCCCCCAGTACTTTTGCTGGAGAGGAGGTGGCGGCTGTAGCCCAGTTCACGCCTAATCAAGCCAAACGCCATTTGCATAAGATGAAATAAGTCGATTTAAAAGCAGGTGGTGCTCTTGGGAGGAAAAAAGAGGAGACAATACCAAAGAATCCAAGAAAATGACCTTTCCTCGGACGACTTGGCCATTATCGGCGCCGGGTTCACCGTGCTTGGAGATATTTTCGATTTGCTCTCCCTGATGAAACTGAAAGAGGAAAAATCGCAGAATGGCGGTGGCTTTGAGGAGACACTGCTTGACGATTTCATATTGCACCGAAGCAACCCTGAAAATAAGGATAATAATAGAATCAAAAGCAAAAATAAAAAGAAAAAACGGAAATAAATAAAGGCGCCGGAGTGAGCTCTCCAGCGCCTTTAAAAGGTTACCGTGACAACTTGGCCACTTTTAGCCTCCATCTCCGCCATTTCAAATATACGAGTACCAATAGTAACGCCCCCAGCCCAATAAAGAAAAACTTTAAATATTTCTCGACCAGGTCGATGGCAACTTGCCACTGTTCACCAAACACCAAGCCAATGCTTACAAAAACCGTGACCCAAAGTGCAGCTCCTGTGTAAGCATACAGGGCAAAGGTTCGAAAAGGAATGCGCATAATGCCTACAAAATAACCAAAAAACTGCCTTACACCCGGCACAAAGAAACTGATTAACAGCATTCGATTGCCGTACTTCTCATAGACCCGCCTCGTCTTCTCTAAATGGGAAGGCTTGACCATAATCCACTTGCCATAACGTTCGATCAACGGCGCGCCGACCCGATGTCCGACGAAATAGGTAATCGTCACCCCGATCACCGCCCCAGCATATCCGGCGAGGAGTGCCGGCAAGAAATCCAACACGCCTTTATAAGCCAAATATCCTGTATAGGTCAGCGTCGTTTGACCTGGAGGCAGCGGCAGCGCAATAAAATCAATGGGAAGTCCGAGCAGCAGAACAAAATAGCCGTAATGCTCAAACATCCTTTCAATCCAATCCAAAACGTTCATCATCCAAATCTCCTTTAACCAATACCAGGCGCTGCCCACGCCAATTGAGTCCACTCTTTATGTTATCAGTATATACGGAGATTTTCCAATCTAAAAGAGTCCGCAGACGGGGCGATTCCCCGCCCCGGGTCCAGTCCTGATTTAGCGGGAGATGGAGAGAAGAATTTTTATCCGAAGCGGCCGCTGATATAATCGTCTGTCCGTTTCTCGGATGGATTGGTAAAGATTTTGGTCGTATCGCCGTACTCGACCAGTTCCCCCATGAGGAAGAACGCCGTTTTTTCCGACACCCGAGCCGCCTGATGCATATTGTGCGTGACGATGATAATGCAGTATTCCTGCTTCAGCTCGGCGATCAGCTCTTCAATTTTGGCACTGGATACCGGGTCCAGCGCCGACGCCGGTTCATCCATCAGGATAATGCTTGGATTGACCGCAATCGATCGGGCGATGCACAGTCTTTGCTGCTGGCCGCCGGACAGGGCCAAGGCGGAGCTGTGCAGTCGGTCCTTCGTTTCGTCCCAAAGGGCCGCTTTGGTGAGCGATTCCTCAACGATCTGATCCAGCTTCTTCTTGTCCCGAATCCCGTGGTAACGCGGTCCAAAAGCGATATTTTCATAGATGGACTTATGGAACGGGTTTGGCCGCTGCCATACCATGCCGATCTTTTGGCGCAGCAGCACGACATCGGTCTTCGGATCATTGATATTGTCGTCCCCGATCCAGATTTCCCCCGTGATCTTCGCCCCGCGGATCAAATCGTTCATCCGATTCAGGCTGCGCAGGAATGTGGACTTGCCGCAGCCCGAAGGGCCAATCAAGGCGGTTACCTGCCGGGAAGCGAAATCGAGCGATATATTTTTAACGGCTTGTTTCTCTCCGTAATAGACGCTTAAGTTTTTCGTAGATAGTTCAATATTTGACACTTGGCTTCGCCCTCCTATTTCGTCGCCGTAAATTTCTTGAGCATCACGCGTCCGAGCCAGCGAGCCAGCAAGTTAAACACCAGCACGGTCAAAATCAGGACGGCCGACGCACCGGCGGCAATTTCAGGCGCATCCGGCGCCAAGCCTTCGGAATTGATCTTCCAGATATGAACCGCCAGCGTCTCCGCCGGACGGAACGGATTCAGCGGGGACGTAGGGCTCAACGGATTCCAGTTGCTAAAGTCGAGCCGCGGACTGCTCATCCCGGCCGTAAACAACAGGGCAGCTGCTTCGCCGAACACGCGGCCCGCCGCCAAGATCGTCCCGGTCAGAATCACCGGCATGGCGATCGGCAGCATCACCGATTGGATCGTTTTCCATTTGGACAAGCCCAGCGCCAAGCTGGCTTCCTTTTGCGCCTGCGGCACGCTGGCTAACCCTTGCTCGGTAATCCGCACCATCAGCGGCAGGTTAAAGATCGTCAAAGCTAACGCCCCTGAGAACAGGGAGAAGCCAAAGCCAAACAGGTTCACGAGAACGAGCAGACCAAACAAACCTACCACAATCGATGGAAAAGAGGATAAGACCTCAACAATCAAACGGATAAAATCGGTGATTTTTCCCGGCTTGGCGTATTCGCTCATATAGATCCCCGCACCGATCCCAAGCGGAATCGTGATGATCATGGTCAAGACCAAGAGGAACAGGGAATTGAACAATTGCGGGCCGATCCCGCCGCCTGCCTTAATCGTTTCAGGAGGTGACGTGAGAAAATCGAAACTGATATGACCCAGCCCCCGGACTAAAATAAAGCCGAGTAACCCCGCCATAATCAAGACAATTAAGCCAGCTAAAGCGATAATAACAACTGTTGCGATTTTGTCGACGGTTTTGGCGCTCATCGTTTTGCTCTCCTTTCCAGCCAACGCACGATAAAGACGAATACAAACGTCATCAGCATCAAGATTAGTGCCAGCGTCCAGAGGACGTTATTCTGCGTCGTGCCCATGACCGTATTCCCCATGCTCAGCGTAATGACACTGGTCAGAGTCGAGGTGGATTCAAAGAGCGAACGCGGAATATGCGGCGCATTCCCGATCACCATCTGCACCGCCAAGGCTTCCCCGAAAGCCCGAGCCATGCCAAGGACCACCCCGGTCAACAAGGACGGCATCGTCGTCGGCAATACGGTCCGCGACAAGGTTTGCCAGCGCGTAGCGCCAAGGGCGTAGGAACCTTCCTTCAGGCCAGGAGGCAGGGCAGACAGGGCATCGGTGGCGATCGACGTGATCGTCGGCAAGATCATGATCGACAATACGGTTGCTCCCGCCAAGATCCCCAGACCTTGTCCCGGAAAAATATCCCGGTAAAAAGGAACGATAATACTCAGCCCAACAAAACCATACACCACCGAAGGAATCCCGGCCAGCAGCTCGATCACCGGCTGTAAATATTTCTTGCCAAACTTCGGCATTATTTCAACCATAAACAAGGCCGCGCTAATGCCAAGCGGTGCCGCGATCAGCGCCGCCAGAATCGATGTGCTGAACGATCCCAAAATAAACGGCAGAGCGCCAAACATCGGCGGCTCCCCATCCGGCTTCCAGTTCGTGCTGCCGAAAATTTCACCTATTGAGATTCCGTCTTGAATGAAGGTGCTTAACCCCTTGGTTGCTACGTAATAAACCATCGAGAAGATCGTAACCACCAGCAATACGATACAAAATGAAGCGTAGATTTTGCCGGTCCATTCCTCGACGATATGTGGTTGTATTTTTTTTCTTCCGCCGGATTGAGCCATGAAACCTCTCCCTTTAAGAACAGCACAGAAAGAGGCAGAACCGTCCGCCTCTTGCCGCACTGATATGATGTTATCGAATCTGCTGGTTATTTCTTCGTGATGTTGCCGTCAACATCGCGTTCCACTTGCATTTTGCTGATCGGAATATAACCAAGCTCTACAACGTCGCCGTTGTCGCCTTGAACGTCCGGGGATACCATGTAATCCAAGAAGGCTTTAACGACTTCATTTGGCTCGCCTTTCGTATACATGTGCTCGTAAGCCCATACCGGATAAGTTCCGTTCGCTACGTTTTCTTCCGTTGCGTCTACGCCTTCGTACTTCACAGCTTTAACCGTATCGTCAAGGTAGGACAAGGCCAGATAACCGATCGCCCCTGGCGTTTCGCTCACCAGCTTCTTAACCGTACCGGAGGAATCTTCTTGGATCGAACCTTGCAGGTCCTCTGTTTTTGTACCCAGCGCATATTTCTCAAACGTTGCCCGAGTACCGGAGCTCGACGGACGGTTTACGATTTGAATCGCTTGGTCTGGACCGCCAAGATCTTTCCAGTTGGTGATTTTACCCGTGAAAATTTGAACCAGTTGGTCTTTCGTCAAATTGTCGACCGTGATGTCTGGGTTCACGACAGCTGCCATCGCTACAACGGCAACTTGATGGTCAACCAGTTCGCTGGCTTGAGCCGCATCTAATTTCTCTTCTGCGAAGACGTCGGAGTTCCCGATATCTGCCTGGCCTCCGGAAACTTGCGTCAACCCTGTGCCGCTGCCGCCGCCTTGAACTTGTATAGAAACATTCGGATTTTGATCCATGAATTTTTTCGAAGCTTGATCTACTAAAGGTTGTAAAGCCGAGGAACCTACCGCCAAGATCGACCCGGAGAGTTCCGATGTCGCTGCATTACCCCCGTTGCTCGCGGATGCTTCATCCGTAGTGCTTCCGTTGGTACCGGCCGTGTTTGGTGCCGCGTTGTTTTGACCGCAAGCTGCCAGCGCGAAGCTCAGCATCAAAGTCAAAACCAATAACATACTCTTTTTCATTGTTTAGGTTTCCCCCTTAATTGATTTACAGTTTGATTATAGAAAGCGAAGATCAATCCAGTGTTCTCGTTTTGTAAACTTTGTGTAAAATGCGAGGGAATCCTGAGCCTTTAGGTTTATTCTTTGCAAAAAATCATAACCACCCGTCCAACGGGTGGTTTGCTCTTGGGGTATAACCCCTTGTT
>NZ_JAWDJI010000075.1:0-1788 GCF_032465655.1 Paenibacillus sp. 3LSP
CCTCCCACTATAAATTAATGTTTTCTTGCATTTGCTCACGATTTCTTAGGTTTTCAACTTAAACATTTTTGAGAGATGGAGATATCATGATACTATGACATATTTTTCTGGCGGAGCCGGTTGCGGGAATAGAGATTGGAACTCAAATTCCAATCTATGGATAACAATGGTATGTCCGCACCATGGATATCCACACCATTCCCTTGACGGCTTACCCTCCCATGTCACACTGGGTCTTAGCCCTCACATTCCTTCGTCCTGCCTCTCAAGGGGTGGACGCCGCTTCTTGCTCCTTTACTGGGTCGTTGCCCTTATGGAATAATTCCTTGCGGCTGCTCCGTGCTTCCGTTGTCGTTGTATAAAACCTGCTTCTTCGTCGGCAAATGAGTGAAGTTTGAATCTGGTTTTATGCTGCCATCTGAAGCTGGGACTGGCGTACCGGACCCAGTACATCTATAGGGTTATAGCCAATTTGTTTTGTTCCCAATGTGAATAAGACTCGGATGAGTTTTCCACATAAGGCTACAATAGATTGTTTCTTCTTTAGCGGATTGTTTGCCCGTTTTGTGTAGTAGTGATGTAATGCCTTGAACTCTGCATTTTTTGCTACCATCGGCATGACTGCCCGGAACAGTAATGCCCGTAACCGAGATCGTCCGCGTTTGGTGATCGTGGACTTCCCCTTCTTCTTGCCTGAGCTGTTCTCTTTCAAATTGAATCCCGCGAGCCGTATGATTTGTTGGCTGTGATCATAGCCCCGCAGATCCCCCACCTCCGCCAGAAATCCGGCCAGTGTCACGACTCCAACCCCAGGCACCGTCAACATTTCTTCTGAACCGGG
Source organism: Paenibacillus sp. 3LSP (assembly GCF_032465655.1). Taxonomy (NCBI): domain Bacteria; kingdom Bacillati; phylum Bacillota; class Bacilli; order Caryophanales; family Paenibacillaceae; genus Paenibacillus; species Paenibacillus sp. 3LSP. The sequence continues at coordinate 842 of NZ_JAWDJI010000075.1, forward strand.
AACCTGTTCTAACAGTAGTTCCACTTGTTGCATGATGTCTTCCAGCTGACGAGAAAATAAGTCGTACTGTTCCAGCAAAGCCTTCAATTCCATCTTGGCTGCGGTGAGACCCTCCGTAAGCCCGATCGAGTTCTTGGCCGTTTGAACCAGTTTCTCCGCTCGCTTCATGCCCACGGCACGTTTCACATCCTGCTTCCAACGCTTCAGAATCGTATAGGCGCCTAAAGATACGATCTCTTGCGGTGTCGGAAACTCCGAAAGGGTGATGAACGATGCTTTGCCTTCCCAGTCTTTAAACACCTGTTGGTATTCGGGAAAGAAACGGTCCAACCAATTCTGAATCCGCCGCTGCACTTGCCCGAAGTTCCCCATCACTTTTTCCCTTAGATTCATCAAGATGCGTAAATCCGCGTAGACGCTCTTCGGGAATTTGGGCTCGGTGTATTTCCCGTTTCGGATCAAATCTGCGATCACTTTGGCATCTTTGTAGTCGTTTTTCGTCGGTGAATTGTCCTCAAGTTCTTTACTTTTGTTCACATGGTGAGGATTGACGACGACTACCTTAATGCCCTCATGCTGCAGAAATTCCGCCAACGGGAACCAATAGTGTCCGGTTGGTTCAATGCCGAAGATCACATCGGCCTTGGCATGTTGCCTTTGAAGCTCCTTCATCCACTGTACCAGTTTGATCAGCCCTGGGCGGTTATTGCTAAACACGCATTCCTTGCCAAGTTCGATTCCCCGAAAGTCGATCCCACGTGCCACATGAGTTTCTTTGGCAATGTCTGCTCCGACAACCAGGGTTGCATCGGTAATTTGTGTAATCCGTTGATTCTGCTTCTTCGATTGCTTATACTTCATAGTGAGCGTCCTCCTTCTAATTAGGGCAGTGAATGACGAACCATTCCGAGACCCAGCATACAGGAGGCGCTTTTTCTGTTCAAACC